>WLOB01000001.1 GCA_009699505.1 Actinomycetota bacterium
GGTCGGGACGGTCGTCGACAGGGGTCGACGCGGGTGCGGCGGTGCGTGAGCTCACGCGGTGGTCCTTCGATCAGAGGCTCGTACGCGGAGCCCGTTCGGCGATCCGGCCGGCGACGTGCGATGCACGCCGAGGGCCGCAAGCCAGCAGGTCTTCGGACTCGGGTTCGTCCGGTCGGGGCGCCTTCCCGGATCCGTGGATCCAGTGGCCGATGCCCCGCCCGTCCCCCTCACCGCTGCGCGTCAGTTCCGGTCTCGCACCGGATTCCCTGACCCATCGAGATGGGTACGACTGGCTCGCGGCGGACCATAGCGGACGATCTTCGGAACGCCGAACTCCGAGCTCGGCCGCGGCGCCTCTCCCACGTCCCGCGCCCGGACCGAGGCCGGGGTATCGCGGCGCGGTCGACCCGCGACGTCACCGATCGACGGCGCGGCTCCCCCGCGAGGCCCACGACGCGGCCGTCAGCAGGCCGCCCCACACGAGGAACAGCGGATCCCACAGGGCGGCGTGGCCGAGCATCGCGGCGGGGTCGTAGCCCCCGTCCGGCACGAGCACCCCGGTCACGACGAGCAGCGCCACCGCGGTGTTCAGGCCGCCGTAGAGGATCAGGCCGACGCCGCCCGTCCACGCCACCCGGCGCCAGATCGTCCGGCCGCGGAGCCGTCCCGCGGCGACGAGGACGGGGATCCAGGCGGCGGCGAGCTTCGCAACGCCGAGGAGCCCCAGGCCCAGTCCCGCCCGGACCGGGTGCTCGTCGGTCAGGCGCACCGCCCAGTCCCCGACCGTGTCGAGCAACCAGGTCCCGCCGCTCGCCCAGTAGAGGCTGAACGCGGCGTGGAGGGTGCCCGCCAGCGCGGCGGCGAGGACGAGCCGGGTCCCGGATGCCGTGCTCGATGGCGGGGTCCGCTCGGTCGACGGATCCGCCGGTGCGGGCTGCCCGCCGTGAGCGCGGTACCGGTCGTCCGTCGCAGCGGAGCGCACCCCGGTCGGGGCGGTGGGGGAACGGACGAGCCCGGGGGACGGCATGGACCGAGTGTGTCCACGATCTGCGGCGCCGGCCATGGGGGATGACCCCGGGCCGGCCCCGGACCGGCTCGGGGCACCGGCCGGCCGCGCCGGACCCCGTCCTCGGGCCTCGAGGTTCGGCGGGCGGCGCGCGCCCCACGTCACGCACCCCGGCGACCTCGTCGCCTACGGTCGGACGATGCAGCGCGCGCTCGTCCTCGGTGCCGGAGGCCTGGCGGCCATCGCCTGGGAGACCGGGCTGCTCGCCGGCCTGGCGCGCCGGGGGATCGACCTCGCCGGCGCCGAGCTCGTGGTCGGGACGTCGGCCGGCTCCACGGTCGCCGCGCAGCTCGGGGGCCCGCGGGACCTCGAGGCCCTCGTCGACGCACAGCTCGACCCGGCGACGTCGGAGCTCGCGCCGGACCGCGACCCCGTCCGTGCGGCGGAGCGCGCCGCCGTCTGGGACGCGCTGGCGCAGGGCGGCGAGGTCCTGACCGCCCGCCGCGCCGTCGCCGCGATCGCCCTGGCCACCCCGACCGTCGGCGAGGCCGCGCGGCGGGCCGTGATCGCCGCCCGGCTGGTGGGTGCGGACTGGCCGGATCGTCCCCTGCTCGTGCCCGCGGTCGACGCGGCGACCGGCGAGCTCGTCGTGTTCGACCGCGGATCGGGCGTCCCGCTGGTCGACGCGGTGGCCGCCAGCTGCGCGGTCCCGGCCATGTGGCCGCCCGTGACCATCGGCGGGCGACGGTACGTCGACGGTGGGGTGCGCTCCGGCACCAACGCCGACCTGGCCCGCGACGCGGACCGGGTCGTCGTCCTGCAGGCCGGGGACGCGCGGCCCGACGACGCGGCCGAGGTCGGGCCGTCGCTGGACCGCCCCGGCGTGCTGGTGGTGCGGCCCGGCGAGGCGTTCTTCGCGGCCCGGGGAGACGACCCTCTGGACCCGGGCGTCCGCGCCGGCTGCGTGCGGGCGGGGCTCGACCAGGCGCCCCGGGTGGCCTCGGCGGTCGCCGCGGTCTGGGGCGCACCCCGCACCGTCGCGGCCGGCTGACGCGACGCGACGCGACGATCCGGGCGGGTGCCGTCGGGCGGCCGACGCGCGTGGTCAGGGCTCGTCGCGCCCGGCCGGCCGCGGCTCCGCCCCGTGCGGTGGCGTCGTGGACGTGCGCCCTCCGCGCGGGCGTCGCCCGCCACGGCGTGGCCGGGTCCGCCCGAGGGCCCCGCCCGCCCGGCTTCGCCCGCCCGGCCTCGCCCGCCCGGCCTCGCCCGCCCGGCGCGCTAGTGTCCGCTGCGGAGTCGATCCACCCCAATCCGTGGGGTCAGGGAACCCGGTGCGACTCCGGGACTGACGCGCAGCGGTGAGGATGCGGATCGTGGCCACGACGCCACTGGGACCCGCGGACCATCCCGTCCGCAGGCCTGGGAAGGCGGCCGCGATCGAGCGCATCCGAGTCCGAAGACCTGTCGACTCCGCGCCGGGAGGGGGTTCTCCCCTCGGGGCGCTTCTGACCATCACGGCCGCGCGTCCCGGCCGTCGCAGAAGGAGACACGGACATGGTGAGCGTCCTCGAACGCCTCCCCGCACTGGCCACCACCGGCGTCGGCAGCCTGCCGTTCGACGACCCCGCGGTCGCCGTGCGCCACGCCACCCGCGCCTACGGAGTGCCGTTCTGCCCCCAGGTGCCGCGGTCCGACGGCGACATGGTCCGCGAGTGGCTCGGGGCCGAGTGGTCCGCGACGCCGTGCGGGTGGACCACGGAGCGCGACCGGGAGCGCCCCGCCGCCTGGGACGCCTTCGTCGGCGCGATGCAGGACCGCCCGCCGGAGCACCGCGTCGTGAAGCTGCAGGCCACGGGCCCGGTCACCCTGGCCGTCGCGATGGAGCGCGCGGCCGGGCGCTCCGGCGTGGGCCACGACGTCGTGATGCTCGCCCACGAGCTCGCGGGCTGGCTCGCGTCGAGCGTGGCCGGGCAGACCACGCGCCTGCGGGAGCTGGGCCTCGACGTCCTCCTCGTCGTCGACGAGCCCGGCCTGGCGCACGCGGCGATCGGACCCGACGGCGTCGGGACGGCGGTCGACGCCCGGGTGTGGGACCCGCTGCGGGGCGCCGCGGCGGCGTGGGGCCTCCACGTCTGCTCGGCCGTGCCGTGGGCGCTCGTGCGCTCCGCGCAGCCGGACGTCGTCTCGTTCGACGCCACCCGCTACGCCGTCGGCGGCGCGGGCGCCGTCGTCCTGGCCGAGCTCGTCGCGCGCGGCGGCCGGGTCGCCTGGGGCGTCCTGGACCCGGCGCGGCCCGACGCCGAGTCCGACGTCGCCGCGCGGGTCGGGGCCGGCATCGGCGCGGTCACGGCGGCCGGGGGCGACCTCGAGACGCTCGTCGCCCACAGCCTGATCACCCCGTCCTGCGGCACGGGCCGGCTGGCCCCGTCCCGCGAGCGCCTCGTCGCGTCGGTCCTCGACGCCGCCGCCGGGGCGGTCGCGGCGACCTGGCGCTCCTGGCCGCGCAGCGGGGTCCGCAGCACGGGGTGAGCGACGGCGCCCGTCCGTGAGGGTCGATGAGGAGCGCGCCCCGGAGCGCACCCTTTCGGCCCCCGCGGAGTTGTAGTGCGTATGCGTGTCCCCCTCATCCCGTCCCTGTCCGTCCCCCTCGTCGTCTGCGCGGGTCCCGCCGCCTCCGCGGCCCCCGCGTCGGCGGCCGACGCCCCGCGCACGGTGCTGGACGCCGTCGCCCCGGTCGACGTCTCCGTCCAGGGCCAGCGCGTCGCCTGGCTGCGCCCGACGTCGAAGCCGGCGCGCGACGGCGCCGTCCGTCGCACGCAGGTCGTCGTCCTCGACCGCCCCGGCGCCACGCCCCGGGTGCTCCCCGCGCGGCTGCCCGACCACGCCGACGCGCTCGCGCTCGGCACGGACGCGGCGGGTCGTCCCGTCCTGACGGTCGGCTCCCGCGGCCGCGACGTCCTCCTGCGCACGGACGGCACGGGCTCGGCGAGGCGCCTGCGCGGCCAGACCTCGAAGGACGAGGGCACCGTCATGCGCGCCGGGCGGATCGCGTTCCTGCGGACCTCCGGCGGGCGCACGACGCTGCGCACCGCCTCGGCCCCCGGCCGCTCCAGCACCGTCGTGCGGACGGTCCCGGAGGAGTACGAGGGCGTCCGCCTCGTGCTGGGCGCGAAGCGGGCGGTGGTGCTCCACGCCTTCCGCCCCCGCGACAACGGCATCGGCGACATCGTCTGGCTCATGCGGCCCGGCAAGGCCGTCGTGCGCCTGACCTCCCAGAGCGCCGGCGGCGCGTCGGAGAACGGCGTCGGCGGGCTGACGTCGTCGGCCGACGGCTCCCGCTTCGGCGTGTCGCGGTGGAACATCGGCGGCGGCCGTCCGAACGACGTCGCGCGGTTCTCCGCGTCGACCGGCAAGCGGGTCGCGACGCGCAGGGCGTCGACGGTGCCGAACGCCGAGGCCGTCGACGAGTACGTCCTGGACGACGGTCGCAGCGTCGTCACCCCGATCGAGACGCTCGACTGCGCCGCACCCGGCGCCACGGACGCGCAGCCCGGGCAGCCGGCCTGCCCCGGGCTCGACCTCCTCGGCTGAGGGGGCCGGGGGCCGCAGGTCCCCGCCCGTCGGGCCGGTCCTCGGTGGACGCCGCACGCCCCGCAACGGGCGCGCGGCGCCTCCGTCCCGGGGGACGCGCCGCGGTCCGGGGGTCGGGAGGGCAGCGTGCCCGGACGCGAGTTCGGCAACCCTATGTAGGGCACCCTTCCTGTGGTAGCGTCGCCCGCCCGTGACCGTCGCCCCGCCGCTCGCCGACGTCGTCACCGACGCGCTCTCCGGCATCGCCCAGGCCCTCGAGGTCCCGGTCCACGTCGCCGCGATCGTCCTCCTGCTGGTCCTCGCGCTCGAGCTGGGCCGCGGCCTGACGGAGGCGTGGCGCCGCGCGCGGCCCGGCCGCCCGCGCCTCGTCGAGACGCTCGCCCGCGCGCTGGCCGACCCGGGCAGCGCACCGCACGTCGCCCGGGAGGCCCCGACGCCGTTGGCCGAGCGCGCCGTCCGCGACATCGCCGCCGCCCGCGCCACGCGCCGCGAGGAGGCGGTGGAGCACGCGCTGGCGGACTACGAGCTCGGCGTGCAGCGGCGCCTGGACCGCACCCGGATGCTCGTCCGGGCCGGACCGGCGCTCGGGCTCATGGGCACGCTGATCCCCCTCGCCCCGGGGCTCGGCGCGCTGGGCCGCGGCGACTTCCAGGCGCTCGCGGACGACCTGCAGGTCGCCTTCGCCGCGACGGTGGTCGGCATCCTCGTCGGCACGGTGTCGTTCACGCTGACCCTCGTCCGCACCCGGGTCTACACGGAGGACCTCGCGGCGCTCGAGCGCGCGTCCGCCTCCACCGCCCCGGCCCATGCGCCGCCCGTGCCGCACGTGCGGGTGACGGAGTCGATCGGGGAGCACGCGACGTGAGGCGCGTGGGACTCGGCCGGCACGGCCAGCTCGACAGCGACGCCGGCGACCCGCTCGACGGGCTCGTCAACCTCTTCGACGTCGGCCTGGTGCTGGCCGTCGCGTTCCTCGTCGCCGGCCTGGGCCTGAGCGTGAACGCGCAGACGGGCGCGGTGGAGAAGCGCGCCCCGACGGTCACCGGGCCGGAGCGCACGATCACGACCCCCGACACGCCGACGGAGGCGACGGGCCGGGGGGAGGCCGTCGGCCAGGTCTACCGGCTGCCCGACGGTCGGCTCGTCCTCGTCGACCCGAACGCCCCGCGGGGGAGCACGCCGGCGCCCTGAGGGCTCGCGGGCTCCGGCCCGGTCGCGCGCCGTCGGCCCGACCGCGTCAGCCGTCGGGCGCCGCCGGCTCCGCCCCGTGCAGCGCCGCCGCGACGTCGACGTCGCGGAGCGCCGCCCGCAGCGCCGCGACCACCGGCGGTGCCGGCGATCCGGCGGCGGTCACGAGGCCGACCCACGGCGCGACGGCCGGTCGCACGAGGGGGATCGCCCGGACGCCCTCGGGCAGGACGCGGCCCGCGAGCCACGGCCGCGAGAGCACGGTGGACCAGCCCGCGGCGACGAAGTCGAGCAGCACCCCGAAGCCGTCCGCCTCGACCCGCGGGACGACGGCGCTCCCCGCCCGCGCCAATGCCTCGTCGACGACGCGGCGGTGCTGCATCTCGGGCGTCAGCAGGCACAGCGGCTCGCCCGCGACGCGCGACCACGGGACCTCCCGCGCCCCCGGTGCCACCCGGCCCGCGCCCGTGACGAGCACGAGCCGCTCGCGGTAGAGGTGCCGGACCGCCAGGCCCGGCGGGTCGTCGTCGACGTACAGCAGGCCGGCGTCGAGCTCGTGGCCGCGCAGCCCCGCGGTGATCCGGTCCGCCGACATCGTCCGGACCTGCACCCGCACGCCGGGGTGGGCGCGGAGCAGCCCGTCGGTCACCGCGGCCGCCGCCGTCGCGGCCGTCGGGATGACGCCGAGGCGCAGGACGCCCTGCAGCTCCTCGCGCAGGCGGGCGGCCTCGGCCGTCAGGGACGCCCCGGCGGCGACCGCGCCCTGCGCCCACGGCAGCACCGCCCGGCCCTCGTCGGTCAGCTCGGCGGTCCGCCCGCCGCGCCGCACGAGCTCCAGCCCGAGCTCGGCCTCGAGCCGCGCGATCGCGGTCGACAGCGCGGGCTGCGACACGTGGCACGCCGCGGCGGCGCGCCCGAAGTGGCCCTCGCGGGCGAGGGCGGCGAGGTACTCGAGCTGCCGCAGGTTCACCCGATCATCATCACCGATGGTTATCGGCGGTGACGTCCTCGGTATTGGACGGCTATGGGTGGGGCGACGATGCTGCATCGCCGCATGACGCCGTCGCACGTCCGACCACGCCCCGCCGACCGGGTCCACCCCGAGGGTCCGGCACCCGACCCGCTCCGGTCCGGTGGCGTGCTCCGCGTCCGGGTCCGTGCCGCCGGGCCGCTGCACCGGGTGGCGCTGCCCCACGCCCGCCTGGGCGTCGGCATCTTCTGCAGCGCGCTCGTCCTGGCGCTCGTCGGCGCGGCGGCCGGCACGCCGCTCCTGATCGCCCCGCTCGTCGCGACCGCGGCCCTGAAGCACGCCGCGCCGCACGACCCGGGCGTGGCGCCGCGCCGCGTCGTGCTCGGCCACCTCCTGGGCGCCACGGTCGGGGTGGCCGCCGGCGCGCTGCTCGGCGAGGGGGCGCTGGCGTTCGCCGTGGCCGCGGCCGGCGCCGCCGTCCTCATGCGCGCGCTCGACGTGATGCACGCCCCCGCGGTGGCCACGGCGTACGTGGCGGTGCAGGAGCACGCGGACCACTGGTTCCCACTCCACGTCGCCCTGGCCGGCGCGGCGGTGCTCGTCGCGACGACCGTCGTCCTCTCGCCGGTCCTGCACGGGCAGCGCTACCCCGTGCGACGGGCCGTGCCGGCGACGGACTGACGGCCGTCCCGTCCCTCAGCGCCCCGCCGGGCGCACCCCCGCCGCGTCCCGCCGTGGACGTGGGGGACGGCTTCGGGACGGTCACGTGGAGGAGAGCCGCGACCCCCTCCCGCGTGGTGCATCGTCGCCCGTCGGGCGGCACGCGGCTGGAGGCCGGCAGGATGGTGACGCATCACGCAGATGCCCGGATCGTCAGTGCCGACGGGGGTGCGGGAGCCCGGGGGCTACGGTCGGTGCATGCAGATCGGCATCGACTCCTTCGTCTCGACGGTCACCGACCCGGCCACGGGGGTCGCCGGGACGCCGGTCGAGCGCGTGGCCCGGCTCCTCGAGGAGGTCGAGGCCGCGGACCGCGCCGGGGTCGACACGTTCGGCATCGGCGAGCACCACCGGAAGGACTTCCTGGACTCCGCGCCGTCCATGCTGCTGGCCGCCGCGGCCGCCCGCACCTCGCGGATCCGCCTGAACAGCGCCGTGACCGTGCTGAGCGCGTCGGACCCCGTCCGCGTCTTCCAGCAGTTCGCGACGCTCGACCTGGTCAGCGGCGGGCGCGCCGAGCTCGTCGTCGGCCGCGGGTCGTTCACCGAGGCGTTCCCGCTGTTCGGCCTGCCGCTCGAGGAGTACGACAGCCTCTTCGCGGAGAAGCTCGACCTGCTCCTGCACCTCCGCGAGCAGGAGACGGTGACGTGGAGCGGCCGGCACCGCCCCGCGCTGACGGGTCAGGGCGTCTACCCGCGCCCGGTGCAGGATCCGTTCCCGGTGTGGGTCGGCGTCGGCGGCAGCCCCGAGTCGTTCGCGCGCGCCGGCGCCCTGGGCCTGCCCCTCATGGTCGCCATCATCGGCGGCGAGCCCCGCCGCTTCCGGCCGCTCGTCGACCTGTACCGCGAGGCCGCGCGCCGCGCCGGGCACGCGCGGGAGGACCTCCGCGTCTCCGTCCACGTGCCGGGCCTCGTCGCCCCCACCACGGAGGAGGCCGCGAACCGGTTCTTCCCCGGCCACCAGCAGATGTTCGGGCGGATCGGCCGCGAGCGCGGCTTCCCGCCCCCGACCCGCGGGAGCTACGACGCCCAGCGCGGGCCCGACGGCGCGCTCTTCCTGGGCGACCCGGCGTTCGTCGCGGAGAAGATCGAGCGGATGTCCGACGCCCTCGGCGGCATCGACCGCGTGACCCTGCAGATGACGAACGAGCGCCTCGGCCACGACCACATGCTCGAGTCGATCGAGCTGCTGGGCACGGGCGTGAAGCCGCTCGTGGCGGAGCGGGTCGCGGCGCGCGGGTGAGCGGCGCGCTCAGCCCGGCGGGGACCGGGGCCCGCGGAGTCGCCGACGCACGCGTCGCGCCCAGGAGCCCCCGTACGGGTCCGGCGGGCCGTCCGGCCAGCGCACCGTCGAGAGCCACGAGTCCTCCTCGCGGAGGAAGCGCTCGAGCCACCGCGGCTCCAGGTCGGCGAGGAGCTCGAGGATCCGGCCCGCCCAGGTCACGCGCGTGTCAGGGGCGTAGCTCGGGCGGCCCCGCGCCCACTCCTGACCCATCCAGCGGGTGACGTCGACGAAGATCCAGTAGAGGATCTCGTCCTCGTCGCGCGTCGTCCGGTGCTCGAGCAGCCGCCCCCGCTCGTGCACCTCCCACACCCACGCGCCGTCGCGCCGGTCGACGTTCGGGTACCCCGCGTCGAGGCGCGTCCCGAACGGCGGGTACGCCGCCCGCGGCGCCCCGATGCGCTCGCCGATCGCGTGCGCGCGCCGCTCCAGGGCGTCGAGCTCCGGGTCGGGCGTCGTCCGGCGCATGGCCGCAGCGTAGAGGCCGGGGCGGGTGACGGTCGGCGGACGACGGGCCCGGCACGGTCGCCGGCCCGGTGACGGCTCGGGGTCACGCCGCCGCCCGTCAGCCGGCGAAGCGCGCCGCCTGGCCGACCGTCGCGCCGTCCCCGTCGACGAGGTTCCACATCGTCACGTCCTCGATCCAGAACCGGTGCCCGGTGCGGCCGATGCGTCGGCCGCGGTAGCCGCGGAAGACCCCGTCCCGCGCGACCGCGGCGAGCAGCCGGTCGCGGTCCTCCTGCGCGTCGGGCTCGGCCGCCAGGCGGGAGCGCGTGCCGACGAGCCCGTCCCACGTGGACGCGAAGCGGTCCTGCGCGTGCCGGTTGGCGTAGACGAAGCGCGGGTCCTCCTCGGCCGCGTGCGCGAGGAGCCCGAAGGGCGCGTCCTCGTAGAGCCACCGCGCGTCGGCGCCGGCGGGGACCAGGGGATCGCCGACCAGGGCCAGGTGACCCCGGGTCAGGAGTGCGAAGAGGCCGGGGTCGAGCGGCCCGGTGGGGGCGAGCGCCGGTCCGTCGGGCGCGGTCACCGGCGACGGCCGGCGGGCGGGCGGGCGCCGGGGGCGGGGGCGTCCGTGGCGCGTCCGCCGTCCGGGCCCGCGAACACGGTGCCGCGGTTCTTGCCCGCCTGCTTCGAGGCGCGGAGCGCGACGTCGGCGCCCCGACGCAGCTCGGGGACGGTGAAGCCGTCGAACGGGGCGGAGGCCACGCCGGCGCTCGCCCCGACGCCGGCCGAGGCGATCGCGTCGAGGGCCCGCTGCGCCACGGTCTCGCCGTCGCCGACGGCCAGCACGAGGAACTCGTCGCCGCCGAGGCGCCCGAAGGTGTCCGACCGCCGCATGGAGCTCATCACGGCGTGGGCGGCCTGCTGGAGCACGAGGTCGCCGGCCTGGTGGCCCTCGCGCTTGTTCAGCTTCCCGAAGTCGTCGAGGTCGATCAGCACCAGCGCGACCGGCTCGTCCTCGCGGGCACGGGACACCATGCGCTCGGCCTCGGCCAGGAGCGCGGCGCGGGAGAGGGCCCCGGTGAGCGGGTCGCGCAGCAGCTCGTGGGTCTCGTTCGAGACGGTGCCGACGCTCAGGAGCAGGCCGCAGCCGGCGAAGAGGATCATCGCGGAGTCCGGACCCACCCCGTACCGCAGCATCGGGGACGCGAGCACCGCGACGACGACGATGCGCCCCGTCGCGCTGGCCCGGCCGCCACGGGCGACGACCCCCGTCGCCGCGCTGACGATCCACAGCAGCGTCAGCGGCGCGATCCCGGGAGGTCCGAGCGTGACGAGGAAGACGCCGCCCATCAGGGCGAACGGCTCCTCGATCCGCAGCCAGCGGTCGGGCATCCCCCGGCGGTGCAGCAGGCCCGTGGCGAGCAGCACGGCGAGCCCGGCCGCGGCCGCCTGCGGGACCGGGTGGGTCGCTGGATCGACGACGAGCAGCATGATCCCGAAGCACGCCAGCGCCAGGCGCACCTGCGAGGCGTAGTCGCGGGCGGCGACCACGGCCGGCGTCGCCGGGCTCCGGACGGGCGTCGGCATGAGGTGGATCGGGATCGGGGCGGGCATCAGGCGGCGCTCACGCCCGTGTCGTCGGCGCGCCGCGGGCGGACCTTGATCCCCGGTCGGGGCGATCGTCGAGACGTCCGGTCGGGGTGCGCGGACGCGGCCGCGGGCGGGCTACGATCGGGGCCCCTGCCCAGGAGCACCACGTGCGGCTGTTCGGTCCCCGATCCACCCCGCCGGCGCCCGAGCTCGGCGTCAACCTCGTCGGCTTCACCCGCACGGACTTCTCGCGGACCGCGTCGACCGGCTCGATGGTCCACCTGCGCGAGACGCTCGGGGCGACCCGGGCGGTGCTCGTCCCCACGTTCTACGGCTCGCGCTTCGACGCCGGCCAGATCGCGGCGGAGTCGCCGAAGACCGCGACGGTCGCCAGCCTGCGCGACGCGATCCAGGACGCCGCCCGGCACGGCGTCGCGGTGGCGCTCAAGCCGCACCTCGACATCGAGGACGGCGTGTTCCGCGGCGACATCGCCCCGACCGGTGCGGACCGGGCGCGGTTCTTCGACACGTACCGCCGGGTCGTGATCGCCCCGCTGGCCCGGCTCGCCGCGGAGCACCCCGGCACCGTCGACCGCTTCGTCGTCGGCACGGAGCTGTCCGGGCTGGCGGGCGCGGACGACGAGTGGCGGGCCACGGTCCGCGAGCTGCGCCGGGTCGCCCCGGGGGTGCAGGTCGGCTTCGCGGCGAACTACGACTCGCTCGTCCCCGGCGACCGCCGTCCGAACCCCACCGGGTGGGCCGACGAGCTCGACTTCGTGGGCGTGGACTACTTCCTCGGCGAGTCCGACCGGGACTACGCGCCGGGCCGCCTGACCCGCAGCATCAAGACCGTGAAGCGGCTGACGGGCAAGCCGGTGATCTTCACCGAGCTGGGCAGCCGCGCCGACACGCCCGACGGCCACGAGGGCCAGCGGCGCCGCATCGCCGCGGCGATCGACCACTTCACGGGCCACGTGTCGGCCTTCTGGCTGTGGAACCGCTTCGCCGTCCGCGACGAGACGGACGTCGAGCGCTACACCCTCGGTGACCCGGCGGTGCAGGAGCTGGCGCGGCGGTTCTGAGGCACGCGCGGCACGTCGGCGGTCCCGCTCCCGTGGTCGGCCCGGCGCACGGGTCCGCCCCCAACGTCCGTCGATCCACCGGTCGCCGGGCGCAGCTCCCCGGCCCGGCCGCCGAGGACAGGGGCATGCCACAGCCCACCGCCCATCCATCACAGGTGGTCCCGACCACCGCCGTGGAGGCCGCGGAGGAGCGCCTCGTCCGAGACGTCGAGGAGCTCACCGCCGTCGTCCGCGCCATCGCGTCACCGATCGACGTCCGCCGCGTCGAGGCCCACGTCGCCGTCGACGAGCGCCGCGTCCGCAGCCTCCGCGCCCTGCCGTGCCGGCGCTGCGCGTCCGACGCCGCCGACGTCCGCCGGGTCCTCGTCGCCGCCTACGACCGGCTCGCCGAGGCGTACGCCGCGACCGGTCGCGACGACCGCCGGACCTGGGCGGCGGCCCGCGCCGCCGAGGAGCGCGGCGCCCTCACCCTGGCCGCCTGAGGGCGCGCAGCCGAGGATCCGACCACGGCGTTCTTCCCTGCTCGTAGTCCTGTGGCGCATCATGATGCGCCACAGGAATACGAGCCCCGATGCGTGCGTGCTTCCGGCGCGGTCGCCACGACTCGATGGTCGGTTCGTCGTGGCGGCCCCTCCGGTCAGGCCGCCGCGGCCGCGACGCCCGCGCGGTCCCGTCGCCGCCCGGCCAGGACGCCCTTCGGCGCGACGAGGTACGCCAGGACGAACTGGAGGCTGAGCACGCAGACGATCGAGCCGCCCGTCGACCAGTCCAGGTGGTAGCTCAGGTACGTGCCCAGCAGGCAGGCGGAGACGCTGCCGGCCGCCGCCCAGCCGAGCATGCGGGAGAACCGGTCCGTGATCAGGTACGCGGTCGCGCCCGGGGTGATGAGCATCGCGACGACGAGCACGATGCCGACGGCCTGCAGGGCGACGATGACCGTCAGGGCCAGGGCACCGAGGAGCAGCACCTCGAGGCGCTTGGGCGAGATGCCCACGGCGTGCGCGTGCGTCGGGTCGAACGCGTAGAGCACCAGGTCGCGGCGTTTGTAGAGCAGGACGGCGGTGACCAGCGTGCCGATCACGACGACCTGGGCGATGTCGCCGTCGGAGACGCCGAGGACGTTGCCGAAGAGGATGTGGAAGAGGTCGATCTGCGACGGGATCGCGCTGACCAGCACCAGGCCGAGGGCGAAGAGGCCCGTGAAGACGATCCCGATCGCCGCGTCCTCCTTCACCCGCGAGGTGCGGTTGAGACCGCCGACGAGGAAGACCGCGGCGGAGCCGAAGAGGAACGCCCCGATCGCGAACGGCGCGCCGACGACGTAGGACAGGACGACGCCGGGCAGCACGGCGTGCGAGACCGCGTCGCCCATCAGCGACCAGCCCAGCAGCGTCAGCCAGCAGGAGAGCACGGCGCAGACCACGCCGCAGACGAGCGCGACGAGCAGCGCGCGGCGCATGAAGTCGTAGGCCAGCGGATCGGCGAACCACTCGACGACGCTCATGCGGCGACCTCCCGCCGGAGCGCCTCGACGGGGACGAAGCCGCCGAACGCCTCGCCGAGCGGGCCGGGGCGGAGCGTCTCGTCCGGCGTGCCCTGGGCGACGATGCGGCGGTTGATCAGCGCGAGCTCGTCGCACAGGGCGGGGACGGCGACGAGGTCGTGGGTCGAGACGAGGATCGTCCGGCCCTCCGCGGCGAGCCCCCGCAGCAGCGCGGTGATCGTCGCCTCCGAGCGCTTGTCGACGCCGGCGAACGGCTCGTCGAGCAGCAGCAGCTCGGCGCCCTGCGCCAGCCCGCGCGCGACGAACGCCCGCTTGCGCTGGCCCCCGGAGAGCGCGCCGATCTGCCGCTCCGCGAGGTCCGTCAGCTCGCACCGCTCCAGGGCCTCGTCGACGGCGGTCCGGTCCTCGGGGCGCAGCCGCCGGGTCGACCGCAGCCGCCCGTAGCGGCCCATGGAGACGACCTCGCGGACCGAGACGGGGAAGGCGTAGTCGACGTCCTCGTCCTGCGGCGCGTAGGCGACCCGCCCGCGGCGGCGGGCCTGCCGCGGGTCCTCGCCGAACAGCGCGACGGTGCCCGACGTCGGCTTCACGAGCCCCATGAGCGCCTTGAAGAGCGTCGACTTGCCCGAGCCGTTCATGCCGATCAGCCCGTGCACGCGGCCGGCGTCGATGGTCAGGTCGACCCCGTCGAGCGCCCGCGTCGGGCCGTAGGAGACGACGAGGTCCCGCACGGTGACGACGGGCGACCCGGGGATCGGGGTTCCCGCGGACGTCGCGGGGCGTGGGGCGGTGTCGGTCGTGCTCATCGGAGGGCTCCGTCGGAGGGTCGGGGAAGGGCGGCCCGGGGACCGGCGACGTCGGCGCTCATCGCGCCGCCCCGCCGGCCAGGCCCGCGGCGATCGTGCGGGCGTCGCGGCGCAGCAGCTCGAGGTAGGTGGGGACGGGGCCGTCGGCGGCCGAGAGCGAGTCGACGTAGAGCTTCCCGGCGAAGCGCGAGCCGGACTCGCGGGCGACCTGCTCCTGCGCCTCCGGGCTCACGGTCGACTCGCAGAAGACGCCCGGCACGCGACGCTCCCGGACGAACTCGACGGCCGCGGCGATCTGCTTCGGCGTGCCCTCCTGCTCGGCGTTCACCGGCCACAGGTACGCCTCGGACAGGCCGAGGTCGCGGGCCAGGTACGAGAAGGCGCCCTCGCAGGTGACGAGCGCGCGCCGGTCCTCGGGGACGCCGGCGAGCGCGGCGCGGACCTCGCGGCCGACGGACGACAGGCGCGCGGTGTAGTCCGCCGCGCGCCGGCGGTACTCCTCGGCGCCGGCCGGGTCCAGCCGCGTCAGCGCGCGACGGATGTTCTCGACGTAGATCGCGGCGTTGTCCGTCGACATCCACGCGTGGGGGTTCGGCTTGCCCTCGTACTCCGAGCCGCCGCCGATCGGGATGGGCCGGACGCCGTCGGTCAGCGTGGCCGACTCGCCGCTGGCGCGGTCGATGAACTGCTCGAACCAGCGCTCGAGGCCCAGGCCGTTCTCCAGGACGAGGTCCGCCTGCGCCGCCTTCTTCAGGTCCGACGGGGTCGGCTCGTAGCCGTGGATCTCGGCGCCGGGCTTCGTGATCGACGCGACCTCGACGCGGTCGCCGGCCACCTCGCGCGTCATGTCCGCGATGACGGTGAAGGTCGTCAGGACGACGAGCCGGCCGTCCTCCGCGCGCAGCTCCTCGGCGGTCGCGCAGCCCGACGCGGCGACGGCCGCGGTCGCGCAGACGACGCCCACGGCGGTGCGTCGGAGGATGCGCCGAGCGCGTGTCCAAGGTTGAGCCACGCCAAAAAGTAAACCACAGGTCGATACGACCAGCCGCGTGTGGCGCGGCACACGGCGCTGCGGGCCGGCGGGGGAGCCCGGTCCCGGGGCCCCGCTCTTGGCGCCGTGGCGCGCGGGGTAGCCTCGTCCCATGGCCGCCGAGGACGCCCCCGCCCCCAAGGACCCGTCGAACGCGGCGATCGCGGAGCTCCTGCAGGAGCTCGGCGACCGGTACGAGCTCGACGGCGCCGTCGTCCACCGGGTGCTCGCCTACCGCAACGGGGCCAAGGCGGTCCTCGACGCGCCGCGGTCCGTCGCCGGCATGACGCGGGCGGGCACCGTGACCGAGCTGCCCGGCATCGGCAAGACGCTCGAGGAGAAGTTCCGGGCGCTGCTCGACACGGGGGAGATCCCGGCGCTGACGAAGCTGCGCGAGAAGTACCCCGCGGGCCTCCTGACGCTCACGCACCTGCCCGGCCTCGGGCCGAAGAAGGCGCGCAAGCTGTTCGACGAGCTCGGCGTCGACGGGCCCGCCGCGCTGCGGGCGGCGATCGCCGACGACCGGGTCTCGACCCTCGCCGGGTTCGGCACGAAGACGCAGGAGAAGTACCTCAAGCTGCTCGACGCGGCGGGGGAGGACATCGAGCGGCCGCAGCGCGTCCTGCTGTCGAAGGCGCTGCCCCTCGCCGAGGCGCTCGTCGACGAGCTGCGCGAGCGCGGCAGGGAGGCGGGCGTCCACCGCGTCGAGGTCGCCGGGTCCGCGCGCCGCCGCGCCGACTCCGTCCACGACCTCGACGTCATCGCGACGGCCGACGACGCGGCCGCGCTGCTCGAGGTCTTCCGCACGTCCGAGCTCATCGCCGAGGTCGGCTCGAGCGGCGACAACGGGGCGCACGGCGTCCTGCACTCCGGCCTCTCCGTCGACCTGCGCGTCGTCGCCCCGGACCAGTTCGGCAACCTGCTGCAGCACTTCACGGGCAGCAAGGCGCACAACGTCGCGATGCGCGAGTCCGCGGTCAAGCGCGGGTTGCACATCTCGGAGTACGGGATCCTCGACGACGAGACCGGGAAGACCGAGCGGTTCGCCACGGAGGAGGAGGTCTACGCGCGCCTCGGGCTGCCGTGGATCCCGCCGGAGCTCCGCGAGAACCGCGGCGAGCTGGCGCTGGACCAGGCGCCGCCGCTGATCGAGCTGGCGGACCTGCGCGGCGACCTGCACATGCACACGACGCACTCCGACGGCCGGGCGTCCGTGCGCGACATGGCCCTCGCCGCGCGCGAGCTGGGCCACGAGTACCTCTGCATCACGGACCACTCCGCCACCCACGGGTTCGGCGACGACGTCCAGCCCGACGAGCTGCGCGAGATCATCGCGGAGGTCCGTGCGGTCGACGAGGAGCTCGACGGGATCACGGTGCTCGCGGGCTCCGAGGTCAACATCGGGACGGACGGCCGGCTCGACTACGCCGACGACGTCCTCGCCGAGCTCGACTGGGTCGTGGCGTCGATCCACACCGCGTTCCAGAGCGACCCGACCCGCCGCATCGTCGCGGCGTGCGAGCACCCCATGGTCGACGTGATCGCGCACCCGACGGGCCGCCTGATCGGCCGGCGCGAGTCCTACGACCTCGACGTCGACGCGATGATCGACGCGGCGCGGCGGACCGGCACGTTCCTCGAGATCAACGCCTCGCCGGCGCGCCGCGACCTGCACGACACCCACGCCCGCGCGGCCCGCGACGCGGGCGTGCTGCTGACGATCGACTCCGACGCCCACGGCCCGGACACGCTCACGAACCTGCGGTGGGGCGTCGCGACGGCCCGCCGCGCCTGGCTGGCGGCGGCGGACGTCGCGAACACCCGCCCGTGGGAGGAGCTGCGGCGGCTCCGTAAGGGCGGGCGCTGACCCGGCGGGTCCGGCCGGACCCGCCGGGCCGGACGGGAGCCACGGGCGTGAACCGGCCCGGTCGGCCGGACGGGCCGACGGGACCGGGTGGTGCACGGCCGTCGCGTCGCGGGAGGACGACGGCGGGTGAGCGGGGACGGGTCGGCGCCTCCCGCGCCGTCCCGCCCCCGGGCGACGCTCAGTCCTCGGAGGTGCGCTGCTCCTTGACGCGGGCGGCCGCGTCCTCGAGGCGCTTGGCCTCGTCCTTGGCGGTGATCGCCTCGTCCTTCTTGTCCAGCGCCTCCTCGTCGGCCTTCAGGGCCTCGAGCTCGGCCTTCCGGGCCTCGGCCTCGCCGGCCTTGCGCTGCTCCTCCTCGGCCTTCTCCGAGGCCTGGCGGCGCTTCTCGGCGACCTCGTCGGCCTTGGCCTGCGCCTCGGCCTTGTCCTTCGCGGCCTTCTCGCGACGTGCCTTGGCGCGGGCGGCGGCCTGCTTCTTCTTCGCCTCGGCCTCCTTCGCCTTGGCGGCGGCCGCGTCGTCGGCCTTCTCGCGCTCGGCGGCGGCCTTGCCACGCAGGGCCTGGGCCTCGGCGCGCTCCTCGGCGGCCACCGTGGTGCGGGTGCCCTCCTGGCGCAGCTCCTCGTCGCCCAGGACGGTGCCGGCGGCCTGCTTGACGTGGCCCTCGGCCTGGTCGGCGATGGTGGTGCCGCCACGACCCGCGAGCTTCAGCGCGGTGTCGAGCGGGAGGCGGGCGACCTTCAGCGAGGTGCGCACCGCGAAGACGGGCAGGGCGGTCAGGCGGCTCATCGTCCGGCCTCCGGGTCGGCGGCGGCCGCACGGCGCTCGGCCTGCTCCGCCTGACGCTCGAGGCGCTGGGCCTCCGTCAGGTGCTCGCCGCGCTCCTCGGCGCCGGCGCGCTCGGTCGCGCCGGCCTCTGCGGCGGCCTTGCGGCGCTCCTCGGCGGCGGCCTCCTGCTCGGCCTCCTCGGCCTTCTCGGCGCGGGCGGCGGCGGTGCGCTGCTCGTCCTCGATGCGCTCCTCGCGGGTCGCGGCGGCCTGCTCGGCCTCGAGCTCCTCGCGGCGCCGCTCGATCGCGGCGCGCTCCTCGGCGCTCTGGGCGGCCTCGCCCTCGCGACGCGCCTCCTTCGCGGCGGCCGCGGCCTCCGCGGACTGGTCGACAAACTCCTCCTGGAGCCGTCCCTCGCGCTGCAGGTCCTGGTCGTCCAGGACGCGACCCGCGGTCTGCTTGACCTTGCCGGCCACCTTCCCGGCGAGCCCGCCCAACGTGTTCTCGTCTGCCATGTCCCGCCCCTACCCCGTACGCACCGTGCGACGCGCTCCGTGTGCGGTCACACGGCCGTGGGGGACGGTGGATCGGGCGTCAGCGGCCGGTGAGCTGGGCCCGCAGCGTGCCGGCGAGCTGGGGGGCCTCGAGCACGCGGGGGAGGAGCGAGCGGTCCAGCAGCAGCGCGTCGGCGACGAGCGAGACCGTCACGCCGTGGTCGGGTCGGTCGTGGACCTCGATCGCGTCCCCGGCCCCGATCTCGCCGTGCTCGACGATGCGCAGGTACGCGCCCGGCCGGGAGGCGCCGGCGAAGTGCCGCAGCATCCGCGGGTCGTCGTGGACGAGGCCGAGCTTGAAGCACGGCAGCCGCGGCTGGCAGACCTCGAGGAGCGCCGAGCCGACGCGCCAGCGCTCGCCGATCACCGCGCCGGTGCAGTCGATCCCGGACGTCGTGAGGTTCTCGCCGAACGCCCGGCCGGGCTCCATGGGCCGCTCGAACCCCTGCGACCACCAAGCGAGGTCCTCGCCCGCGTAGGCGTAGATCGCCTTCTCCGGTCCGCCGTGCACGGACCGGTCGGCCTGGTCGTCGCCCACCAGGTTGTCGCCCGCGGTGCGCAGGCGGCCGGCGACGGGCGACTTGCGGAAGCCGCTGAGCACGGGCCGGCCGCGGTGCTGCCCGATCGGCGCGGGCACGCCGACGTTCAGCGACAACAGCGTCCCGTGCACGGTGGCGCCGGCCCGGCGGGTCAGGCCGCGGCGGCGGGGGCCGGCTCGGCGGCCTCGGCCCAGGTCACGAGGCGCTTGCGGTCCTCGCACCAGAGCTTGAGGCGCATGGAGCGCACGGCCGTCCCGAGGCTCAGCACGGGGACGTCGCGGAAGAGGTCCGTGTCGTCGTGCGCCGCCTGCAGGCGGTAGTTCGGCACCTTCGCGCTCAGGTGGTGCACGTGGTGCAGCCCGATGTTGCCCGAGAAGAACTGCAGGACCTTCGGGAGCTTGAGGTACGAGCTGCCCTGGAGGGCGGCCTCGGCGTAGTCCCAGGAGTCCGAGTTCTCCCAGTACGCGTCCTCGTACTGGTGCTGGACGAAGAAGAGCCAGATGCCCGCGCCGCCGGCGAGGACGACGAGCGGCAGCTGGACGGCGAGGAACGCGACGGGCCCCATGACGACGCAGAGGACGGCGACGGCGACGACCAGCGTGATGTTCGTCAGCTTGATGCTGTTCTGGATGCGCGGCCGGTCGGTCCTCTTCCAGAGGCGCGGCTGCAGCACGAGGGCGTAGAACGGCCCGATCGTGAACATGATCCAGGGGCTGCGGGTGAGGCGGTACTCGAGGCGCTTGCCACGCGAGGCGGTGTTCCACTCCGCGACGGTCATCGTCGGCACGTCGCCGTCGCCGCGGCGGTCGAGGTCGCCCGCGGACGCGTGGTGCATCGCGTGGCTGTGGCGCCAGGCGGAGAAGGGCGTGTAGACCAGGAGCGCGGTGAAGACGCCGACGACCTGGTTGCCGCGCTTCGTCGGCATGAAGTTGCCGTGCGCGCAGTCGTGGAAGACGATGTAGGTGCGCAGCAGGAAGCCGGCCGTCGGGATCGACAGCAGGAGCGTCAGGACGTACGAGACGTCGAGCAGCAGGTACATCGCGACGAAGCCGGCGATGTAGGGCACGACCGACGTCAGCAGGTCCAGGACGCTCCGGCGGAGGTCGGGCTTCGCGTACGGCGCGAGGGCGACCTTCCAGGCGCTCTTCTCGTGCCCGGGCGCGGGGGCCGGGGAGGGCGGGGCGATCGTCGTGCTCATAGGTGGTCCGCCGGGGGATCGGGTTCGAGGACCCCGGTCGACGGGGAACACAGCAGCGGCAGGGCACAGTGTGGCGTGCGCGGGCCCTTCTTGTCGAGGGTCGGGGACGGGTCGGGGGGCGCACCGCACCCGGACGTCGGGGGGGTAGCCCCCGGGCGACGCCGGCGGGACGTGGGGGTCGACGGGAGGTGGACCGGATCGGCCCGGGTTGGACCGGGCGTTCCCTCGTGGGGCGGGCGGGGCGTCGGGTGGCGGGGTGACGCGTCCCCACGCGGTCACCGACCCGGCCCCTCCGGCTACGCGAGCGTAGGATGGCGGCCATGGGCTCACGGAACGTCGTCGCCGGCCGCACCGCGGTCATCACCGGAGCGGGGTCGGGCATCGGCCGCGCCGTCGCGCAGCACCTGTCGGGCATGGGGTGCCCCGTCGCGCTCGTGGACTGGGACGAGGACGGGCTCGAGGAGACCGTCGCGTCGCTGCCCGGCGTGTCGATGCACCAGAAGCTCGATGTGCGCGACCGTCAGGCGCAGCTCGCGTTCGCGGCGGAGGTCGCGGAGTGGGCGCCCGCGCCGATCGGCATGGTGCTCAACAACGCCGGCGTCACCGTGTCGAACTCCGTCACGGGCGGCTCGCCCGAGGACGACGAGTGGGTCATGGACGTGAACTTCTGGGGCGTCGTGAACGGCACCCGGGCGTTCCTGCCGATCCTGCAGCAGCAGGACTCCGGCGTGATCGTGAACGTCTCGAGCCTCTTCGGGATCATCGCCTGGCCGACCCAGAGCGCCTACAACGCGTCGAAGTTCGCGGTCCGCGGCTTCACGGAGTCGCTGCGCATCGAGCTCGAGGGCACCGGCGTCAACGCGGTCACGATCCACCCGGGCGGCGTGCGCACGCACATCGTGGACAACGCGCGGTTCCACGTCGACGACCAGGGCGGCACGGACCACGCGAAGCTCCAGCAGGACTTCAACAAGATCGCCCGCACGACGCCGAAGAAGGCGGCGAGGACGATCGTCTCCGGCGTCGAGCGCGGCAAGGACCGGATCCTCGTCGGTCCCGACGCCGTCGCGATGGTGACCCTGAGCCGCATGGTCCCCAACCGCTACTTCGACGTCATCCGCAAGCTGATGCCGCTCGTCCGGAAGTAGGGCCGGGCCGGGAGTCGCTGGTGGGGCCGTCGGTCCGCCCGCGATCGAGCGGGCCACCGCCGACGGGGCCCTCCGGGCGGCTCATCGCAGGGCCTCGATCCGCAGCTCGCCGACGAGGGGCCCGTCGAGGACGAACCGCATGACGGACCGTCCCGGGCTGCCCGGGAAGTCCCCGGACACCTCGACCTCGACGGTCGTCGCCCCGCCGTCGCCGGCCACGACCCCTCGCGGCTCGAGGCGCACGGACGCGGCCAGCAGGTGGTCGCGCACCCAGCCGGAGATCGCCGGGGCGCCGGCCAGGTCGAGGGACTCGCCCTCGTCGCGGACGACTCCGGTCGACCCGAACGCCGCGGCGACGGCGTCGGGGGCCTCGGCGGCGACGGCCGCGAAGAAGCGGGCCACCGGGTCCGGGAGCGGCGGGGCCGTCCGGTCGGCGGGGGCGGGCTGGGGGTGCGTGGTCACGGGTCGGTCCTCGTTCGTCGGCACGGGCGGGCGGCCTCACCGCTACCCGGCGCTCTATAGCGTCGCTATAGGTTGTACCATATCGTCCGATGGCGCCCCGGACGACGACCCCCACCACGGACGGTCCCGCGACCCGCGACCGGATCCTGCTGGCCGCCGCGTCGCTGCTCGACGAGGCGGCGGGCGGCGCGGTGTCGACCCGGGCGGTCTGCGAGCGGGCCGGGGTCCAGGCGCCGACGCTGTACCACCACTTCGGCTCGCGGCAGGGGCTGCTCGACGCGGTCGTCAGCCACGGGTTCCGGGAGCACCTCGCGGCCCGGCAGGACCGCGAGGGCGGCACGCCGGAGGACCCGGTCGACGCGGTCCGCGAGGGCTGGGACGCGCACGTCCGCTTCGGCCTCGACCACCCCGAGACCTACGCGATGATCTACGGGGCCGTGCGTCCCGGCGAGCCCTGCGGCGTCGCGCGCGAGGTGGAGGCGATGATCCGGGCGACGCTCGAGCCGGCCGCGAGGTCGGGGCGGCTCCGGGTGACCCCGGCGCAGGCGGCGGCCGAGGTCTTCGCGGCGAGCTCGGGCGTGACGCTCGCCCTGATCCAGCAGCCCGCGGACGGGCGGGACGACGGCCTCTCGCACCGCGTCCGCGACGCCGTCCTCGCCGCGGTCCTGGTCGACGGCCCGTCCTCGCCGACGCCGGCCCCCGGGGACGGGCCCGCGGCGTCGGCGGTCGCGCTGACCGCCGCCCTGGACGCCGCCGACGACCCGCCGTTGTCGCCGGGCGAGCGGGTCCTCCTGCGGGAGCTGCTGGACCGGCTGGCGGGGGGCTGAGGACCGGCCGGCGGGGACGGCCGCGGCTCCCGCGCGCCCACCGCTGCCGATCCGGTCGCCTGCCCTACCCCCGCGGTCGCGCCACCGGGTCCGCCGGGCCGACCGGCGGGAGGCCCGGTGCGGGCGGGACGTCGTCGTCGTGCTGCAGGGTCTTCAGGACGCGGTAGGTGACGATCGCCGCGATCGTGCCCAACGCGATGCCGGCGAAGGAGTAGTCGCCCCAGTTCAGCGTGTAGTCCGCGGCGCCGACGGTGATGGCGACGGCGGCGGTGATGAGGTTGACCGGGTCGCGGAAATCCACCCGGGCGTCGATCCACACCCGGGCGCCGAGGACGGCGATCAGGCCGAAGAGGACCGTCACCGCGCCGCCGAGGACGCCGGTCGGGATCGCCTGGATGATCGCGCCGAACTTCGGCAGCAGGCCCAGCGCGATCGCGGTCAGGCCGGCGATGACGTAGGCGAGCGTCGAATAGACGCGCGTCAGGCCCATCACGCCGATGTTCTCGCCGTAGGTCGTCGTCGCGGACCCGCCGAAGAGCCCCGACACCGTCGTCGCGAGGCCGTCGCCCATGAAGGAGCGGCCGATGTCGCCGTCGAGGTCGCGCTCCGTCATCGCGCCGACGGTCTTCACGTGCCCGGCGTTCTCCGCCAGCAGCACGAGCACCACCGCGGGGACGATGAGCAGGATCGCTCGCCACTGGAACTCGGGCGTGGCGAAGTCGGGGAAGCCGAACCACGCGGCGTCGTGCACGCCGGACCAGTCGACCTTCCCGAGGATCGCGGCGAAGACGTAGCCGACGACGACGCCGAGGAAGACCGAGAGGCTCGAGACGAACCCACGCACCGCCACGCCGATGACGACGATCGCCACGAGCGTGACGAGCGCGATCCCCGCCTGCGACTCGAACTGCCCCTTGGCCACGGGCGCGAGGTTCAGGCCGATGAGCGCGACGATCGCGCCCGTCACCACCGGGGGCAGCAGCCAGTCCAGCGGCCCCGTCCCGACGCGGTCGACCAGCAGGCCGATGAGGAAGACCACGACGCCCGCCACCACGATGCCGCCGAGCGCGACGCCGATGCCGCCGTCGGTCTGCGCGGCCACCACCGGGGCGATGAACGCGAAGCTCGAGCCCGTGTAGGACGGCACCCGGTTGCGGGTCATCAGGACGAACAGCAGCGTGCCGATGCCCGAGAAGAAGATCGTGGTCGAGACCGGGAAGCCCGTGAGCACCGGCACGAGCGCGGTCGAGCCGAACATCGCGAGCACGTGCTGCATGCCCAGGCCGAGCATGATCGGCGTGCTCAGCCGCTCGTCGGGCCGGACGACCTCGCCTGGTCGGACGCGCGAGCCGTCGCCGTGGAGCTTCCAGGTGGGGATGAGGGACGAGCGGGCCATGGGACTCCTCGGGATCGGGGTGGCGCGGTCGGGGGACGGCGCGTCGGCGTCGATGGTGACGGAGCGGGCCGACGACAGGCCTGGACGACGGGAGCGACGGACGGGGGTCGCGCGCGACACCCGTCCGGGGCCCGCCGTGGCCCCGGGCCGCCGGACCGCGGGGTCGCCGGGCACCCACACGACGCGCGCACCCTCCCGACCGTCCCCGGACCCCGGTTCCGGGGGGTCCGGTGTGGTCCGACCACAGCGCGGACCCCCTACCCGGACGTAGGGTGCGGCCATGCCCCGCCCGTCGGACCGCCCATGAGCACCCCGCAGCCCACCGTCGTCGTCTACGGCGCCACGGGATACACCGGCAAGCTGGTCGTCGCCGAGCTCTCCGCGCGCGGCGTGCCGCTCGTCCTGGCCGGTCGCAGCGCCGACCGGCTGACCGCCGTCGGCGCGACGCTCCCCGAGGGCGTGGAGGCCATCGTCGAGGCCCCGATCGACGACGACGCGGCGCTGCGCGACGCCGCCGGCCGCGGCTCGGTCGTCGTCAACTGCGCCGGGCCGTTCGCCCGCACCGGCGCCCCCGTCCTGCGCGCCGCCGCGGCCGCCGGGTCGCACTACGTCGACACCACGGGCGAGCAGGACTGGATCGCCCGCGTGCTGTCCGAGCACGACGCCGAGCTGCGCGCCGCGGACGTCGCCGCGATCCCCGGGATGGGCTTCGACTACCTGCCGGGCGACCTGCTCTGCAACGTCGTCGGTGCCCCGCTCGGCCCGCTCGCCCGGCTCGACGTGGCGTACCACGTCGAGGGCTTCGGGATGACCCGCGGCACGCAGCGCTCGGCGCTCGAGATGCTCGACGGCCGCGACGTCGTCTTCGAGGACGGGGCGCTCAGGCCCGGCGGCACGAAGCCGCTGCGCGCGTCCGTCGAGTTCCCCGCCCCGGTCGGCCGGCGCACCGTCGGGCGCTACCCCGCCGGCGAGGTCGTCACGGCCCCGAGGCACCTCGACGTCCGCACGATCGCGGCGCGCATCACGACCGTGTCGATCGCGCCCGGCCCCGTCGCCCCGCTCGTCCCGTACGCCACGCCGGTCGTCGCCCGGCTGCTTCGCACGCCCGTGAAGGGCCTGATCGACCGGGCGATCGAGCGGCTGCCGGAGGGCCCGCCCGAGGACGAGCGGCGCGCCGTGCGCTGGACGATCCTCGTCACCGCGACCGCCGAGGACGGGCGCACGAGCACCGGCGTGGTGCGCGGCCCCGACATCTACGGCCTGACGGCGCGGACCATCGCCGACGCCGCCGAGGCGCTCGGCTCCGGCGCGGTCACCGCCCGCGGCGGCCTGGCCCCGGCGCAGGCGTTCGACGCCCGCGCGACGCTCGACGCGCTCGCCGACTTCGGCGTCGCCTACGAGGTCGACGGGGTGGCCGGCGGTTCCGCGGCGCCCGCGACCACCGCGGGTCGCGGCGCGACGGGCACGGACGGAGCGGCCGCATGAGCCCCGCGACCGCCACGCCCGACCGCGTCTGCGTCATCGGCGCCGGGTCCTCCGGCATCGCCGCCTGCCAGTCGCTGGGTGCGACGGGCATCCCCTACGACTGCTTCGAGAAGGGCACGGAGGTCGGCGGCAACTGGCGCTACCGCAACGACAACGGGCAGTCCGCGGCGTACCGCTCGCTGCACATCAACACCTCGCGGCGGGTCATGGAGTTCCGCGAGTACCCGATGCCCGACGACCTGCCGGACTTCCCGTCGCACTTCCAGATCGCGGCGTACTTCGACGACTACGTCGAGCACTTCGGGTTGCGGGAGCACATCCGCTTCGCCACCGAGGTCCTGCGCGTCGAGCCCGTCGGCGACGGCACGTGGGACGTCACGACCCGCCCGGTGTCGCCCGTCGCCCCGGATCCCGCGTCGACCGGTCCCGCGCCGGACCCCGAGCCCGCCGGCCCGGAGACGACCACCCGCTACCGCGCCGTCGTCGTCGCCAACGGGCACCACTGGGACCCGCGCTGGCCCGAGCCCGGCTTCCCCGGGCAGGACGACTTCGAGGGCGAGCTCATGCACGCCCACGCCTACGACACGGCCGACGTCGTGCGCGGCAGGCGGGTCCTCGTGCTGGGGATCGGCAACTCCGCGACGGACATCGCCGTGGAGTCCTCGCGCATCGCCGAGCGGACGTTCCTCGCCATGCGCCGCAGCGCCTACGTCATCCCGAAGTACGTCTTCGGCACGCCGATGGACGAGCTGCAGGGCAGCCTGGCGTCCAAGGTCCACGTGCCCCTGGCGGTGCAGCGCGCGAGCGCCGGCTTCCTCCTGCGCCTGACCGTCGGCCGGATGACGGACTACGGCCTGGCGGAGCCCGACCACAAGTTCCTCTCCGCGCACCCCACGGTGTCCTCCGAGCTGCTCGGCCGCATCGGGCACGGCGACATCGCGATCAGGCCGAACATCGAGGCGTTCGCCGGCGGGCGCACCGTCCGCTTCGTCGACGGCACCGAGGAGGAGCTCGACCTCGTCGTCTTCTGCACCGGCTACCGCATCCGGTTCCCGTTCCTCGACGAGTCCGTCGTCCCGACGCGGGACAACCACGTGCCGCTCTACCGCCGCGTCGTGGCACCCGACCGACCGGGGCTCTTCTTCGTCGGCCTCGTGCAGCCGATCGGCGCCGTCATGCCGCTGGCCGAGGCGCAGTCGCAGTGGATCGCCGCGCTCCTGACGGGGGAGACCGCGCTGCCGTCGCCCGGGGCGATGCACCGCGCGATCCAGGACGAGGAGGCCGCGATGGCCCGGCAGTACGTGGCGTCGAAGCGGCACACGATCCAGGTCGACTTCCACGACTACCTGCGGCTCCTGGCCCGCGAGCGGCGCCTGGGTCCCGCGGCCGCCGAGCCGGCCGGACCGCTCCGGCGGGTGCAGCGGGTCGCCCGGCGGGTCCGGACGCTGACCGGGGCGGGCGCGTGAGCCGCCGGACGGCCGGGGCCGGGCGCCCCGCCGGCCGGGCGACCGCCACCTCGACCCGGGGCGCCTCGTGATCGGCCGCCGGTCCGGCCCGACCTCGGGCACCGCGGTCGTCACGGGCGGGGGCGCGGGGCTCGGGGCGGCGATCGCCGTCCGGCTGGCGGCGCGCGGCCTGCGCGTGGTGGCCGCCGACATCGACCTCGCCGCGGCGGAGCGCACCGCGGAGCGGGTCGGCGGCGTCGCCCACCGCCTCGACGTCGCCGACGCCGAGGCCTGCCGCGCGCTCGTCGCGGGCACGCCCGACCTCGCCGTCTGGGTGAACAACGCGGGCATCCTCGCCACGGGCCCGGGCTGGTCGACGGACGAGGCGACCCGCCGCCGGATGTTCGACGTCAACGTGCACGGCCTGATCAACGGGACGACGGCGGCGCTCGAGGCCTTCCGCCCGGCCGGCCGCGGCCACGTGGTCAACGTCGTGTCGCTCGCGGGTCTCGTGCCCGCGCCCGACGAGACGGTCTACGGCGCCACGAAGCACGCGGCGCTCGCGTTCTCCGTCGGCACGCAGCTCGACCTGGTGCGCCGGAAGGAGAAGGGCGTGCGGATCAGCGCCCTCTGCCCCGACGGCATCTGGACCCCGATGCTCTTCGATCACGTCGACGACCCGGACGCGTGGCCCTCGTGGGCGGGGACGATGCTGCAGCCCGACGACGTCGCCGCCGCGGCCGTCGCGCTGCTGGACCGTCCGGCGCCGGTGCGGTCGGTCCCGCGCGCGCGGGGTGCCCTCGCCCGGCTCTACGCCGCCACGCCGGGCCTCTCGGCGCACGGCCTGCGCGCGGTCGTGTGGCGCGCGCACCGCAAGCAGCGGGCGTGGGCGACCGAGAACGCGCGGCCGGCGGTCGCTCCCGTGCCTCCGGCGGCCGCGCCCGGGCCGAAGGCTGCGGCCGTGCCGGGAACCGCGGCCGTGCCGGGGACCCCGGCCGCCGCGTCCTCGACCGACCCGACCGGGACCCCGGATGCCTGAGCCCGCCCGTCCCGCCGCGGCGTCGTCCACGCCGACGTCCCCGATGCCGGAGTCCCCCGTCCGCCGCGTCCTGATCACCGGGGCGCTCGGCTTCATCGGCCGGGCCGTCGCCGACCGCCTGACTGCCGACGGGATCGAGGTCGTGGGCGTGGACCGCCAGGCCGACCCGGCGCGGGGCGTCGTCGCGGGCGACACGACCGACCCGGGTCCGTGGGCGGCCGCGCTGGCCGGCTGCGACGTCGTCCTGCACACCGCCGCCGTCGTCTCGAACGCGGTCGACACGGACGAGCAGTGGCGGATCAACGTGCTCGGCACCCGCCGCGTCGTCGAGGCCGCGCGCGACGCCGGGGTGCGGCGGATCGTCCACCTCTCGTCGATCCGCGCGTTCTCGGACCTCGGCTTCCCCGACGGCGTGACCGAGGACCACCCGGTCCGCCCGGACGGCAACCCGTACGTCGACACGAAGATCGCTTCGGAGCAGGTCGTCCTGCAGGCGCACGCGGCGGGCGAGATCGAGACGGTCGTCGTCCGGCCCGGCGACGTGTACGGCCCGGGCTCGCGCCCGTGGGTGCTCCTGCCGCTCGAGGCCATCCGCTCCCGGCAGTTCCTCCTGCCGGCCATGGGACGGGGGATCCACAGCCCCGTCTACGTCGACGACCTCGTCGCGGGCCTCGTCCTGTGCGCCACCCGTCCCGAGGCGGCGGGCCAGGTCCTCACGATCGCCGGTCCGCGCGGCGTGCGCTGCGACGAGTACTTCGGCCACCTCTACCGGATGCTCGGCCGCCGCGGACCGCTCGGCCTGCCGACGCCGGTGGCCGTCGCCCTGGCGGACGCGGCGGACCGCGCCGGCCGGGTCCGCGGCCGGCGCACCGAGGTCAACGCGATCTCGATGCGCTACCTCGGCCGCACCGGCACCTACTCCATCGAGAAGGCGCGCCGGCTCCTCGGGTACGACCCGCGGGTCGATCTGGACGAGGGGATGGCCCGGACGGAGGAGTGGCTGCGGGCGGAGGGGCTGCTGGGCTGAGCGGCCGCGCCGTCCCGGCCGGGAGCCCGCAGCGACGGGCGCCCAGCTGGATCGGTGTCGTAGTTCGCCGCCGCCGGGAGCGCGAAGTACGACACCGATCCAGACCCGGCGGCCCGAGGGGGTCGGGCTTGCACGGCCGCGATGCCCCGCGCGGCGTGCCGCCCCGCCTGCCGGACCCACGCGCACGGTGTCGCGGCTCCGCCGCACGCCCGGCCACGAAGGCCCCGTCCCCGGCCGTCACCCCCCGGCGACGACCGCCCCGCGCCGGCGCGCCGACCACCCGAACCACGCCCACGAGGCGAGGCTCGTCGCCGCGATGCCGCCGCCCAGGAGGCAGACGGCGTCCCAGCCGCCCGCGCCCCACACGATCGACGCCGCGGTCGAGCCGCTGACGCCGCCCAGGAAGTAGGCCACCATGTACGCCGTCGTGATCCGGCTGCGGGCGTCGGGGCGCAGGGCGTAGATCGTGCTCTGGTTCGTGATCTGCAGGCCCTGGACGGCGAAGTCGAGGACGACGATCCCCAGGACGAGCGCGACGACGTGCGTGCCCCCGAGGTCGAGCAGCACCCACGAGCCCAGCAGCGTGACGAGCGCGCCCGTGGTGGCGGCCCGGCCGTGGCCCGCGTCGCTGACCCGTCCCGCGACGGGCGCCATGAGCGCGCCCGCCAGGCCGGCCAGACCGAAGAGCCCGATCACGCCGTCGCCGTAGCCGTAGGGCTCGCGCGCGAGGAGGAACGCCACGGCGGTCCACAGGACGCTGAAGATCGCCATGCCGGTCGCGCCGAGCCACATCCGGCGGCGCAGCTCGGGCTCCTCCCCGATCAGCGCGAGCACGGAGCGCAGCAGCCGGCGGTAGCGGACGCGGCCCGGCACGCCGTGGTCCGGGCCGACCGGCGGCGGGGCGACGGGGAGGGAGCGCCAGAGGACGGCGGCGAGCAGGAGCATGGCGGCCGCGGCGACGCCGAAGACGAGGCGGAAGCCGCCGAGCTCCGAGAGCAGCCCGGAGAGCGTGCGGGCCAGGAGGATGCCGACGAGCAGGCCGCTCATGACGGTGCCGACGATCCGGCCGCGCTCCTCCTCGCCGGCCATGGAGGACGCGAGCGGCACGACGACCTGCGCGACCGCGGAGGCCACCCCGACCGCCGCCAGCGACGCGGCCAGCACGGCGAAGGTCGGCGCGACGGTGCTCACGACCTGCGCGGCCGCCGCGACCACGAGCAGGCCGACCACGAGCCGCCGCCGCTCGAGCAGGTCGCCGAGCGGCACGAGGAACGCCAGGCCCAGGACGTAGCCGACCTGCCCGGCGGTCACGAGCAGGCCCGCGGTCGACTCGCCGACCCCGAACGCCCGGGCGATCGTGTCGAGCAGCGGCTGGGCGACGTAGAGGTTCGTCACCGCCACGCCGCAGGTGACGGCGAGCAGGACGACGAGCCGGCGCTCCATCCGCCCGCCCGGAGCGGGGGAGAGGTCCGCGGCGGCGGGGGGCTCGGGGGTCGCGGTGCTCACCCGACGATGGTTGCAGGGCGCAACCTCGGGCGGTCGCGACGCGCGCCGGGCGCCCGCCGCTCAGCGCGCCCGCACGCCGAGCGCTCGGAACCCGCGGTTCAGGAGCGCCTCGGCCTGCCGCGCGATGTCCGGCGTGTTCAGCAGCACGACGACGAGCCGGTGCCCGCCGCGCTCCGCGGCGCCGACGAACGTCTTGCCGGCGGCGTTCGTGAACCCGGTCTTCAGGCCGAGCGTCCCGGGGAAGCCCTGCTTGAGCAGCGGGTTGTGGTTCTGGAGGAACAGCCGGCGGCCCTTGATCGGGAAGGGCCGCACCGCCTGGGCGGTGGCGACGATCTTCGCCAGGCGCGGCTGGTCGAGGACCGCACGGCCGAGGACCGCGAGGTCCGTCGCGCACGAGCGGTTGCGCGCCTGGCGCTGCGTGCGGGTCTCCTCGAACCCGCTGGGCGAGTCGAACGTCGTGCAGGTCAGGCCGAGCGCCCGGGCCTGCGCGTTCATCATTCCGACGAACCCGTCGACGGTGCCGCCGACGTGCTCGGCCAGGGCGACCGCGGCGTCGTTGCCCGAGGCCAGCAGCAGGCCGTACTGCATCGTCTCGAGCTGGACCTTCTTGTAGAGCGGCAGCAGCCCGACGCGGGAGCCCTGCGCGGCGACCGCCCGGCGCGAGATCCGCACCCGCTCCGTGGGCCGGCTGTTGCCGTTCACCACCAGCGCGGTCATGAGCTTCGTGACGCTGGCGATCGGCAGGGACCGGTTCGCGGCGTGCGCCCAGAGGATCTTCCCCGTGTCGAGGTCGGCGACGAGGCCGGCGCGCGGCTGCTCGCGCAGCGGGTTGACGAAGCCGGGCGCGGTGACCTCGCGCGTCGCGGCCCCCAGCTTGAGCGGGACGGCGAGCGGGGCGACGGCGGGTGGCCCGTTGATGCCCTGCAGCGGGGTGCGGCCGACGGTCGGGGCGTCCTCGCCGTCGGGTCCGGATCCCGCCTGCGCGGTCGCTCCGCCGCCACCGCAGCCGGCGATGACCGCACCCAGGACGAGCACGGCGAGGAGGAGGGCCACACGCCTCACGGACGAGAGCATGCCCGACCCGCCCGACGGCGGCGCCGGGTGCAGGCCCGCGTTCACCGCGCCCCCGTCCGCGGCGCGGTCCCGACGCGCCGGGACGCGCCGTCCGGCCCGGCGGCTCAGCCGCCGCGGTACGGCGTGAGGCTGCGCGCGATGGCGCGCATCTCGCCGTTCGTGAGGCTGTTCTTCAGGCTGTTGTTGACCCAGTAGGTGCCGTTCGGGGTCTTCCACACCAGGCGGCGGATGCGGGCGCCGTCGTACTCGATGCGGAACGTGCGGCCCGCCAGGCGGACCTCGTCCGTGGTCATGTCGAGCACCGGCGGGTCCTTCCAGGAGGTGCCCTGGATGCCGTAGTACTGGCCGATGCCGCCCCGGGAGCCGTCCACCGCGACGACGAGGCGGTAGCCCTGCCACGGGAACGCGCGCCCGCCGGCGGAGGCGATCTCGTAGCCGCGCGACTCGTTGTCGCGGTAGACCGCCCCGTTCTGCACGAGCCGGGGCACGTAGATCGGCGCGGCGGTGAAGTCGCGGTCGATGCCGGAGTTGACGACGTTGGTCCGCGCGGCGGCCAGGCCGTCGCCGAGCGTCGCCGGCGTCTTGGGCCGCTTGGCCCGGCGCTTGCGACCGCTCGCGGTGCGGGTCGGCTCGGCGTCGTTGTCGGACGACTTGACCTTGCGCGGCGAGCCGGGGTGGAGGAACTGCCGCGCGGCCTTCGCCAGCCCGGCGGGCGTCGTCTGGAGCGCCCCCTCCTTCGTGTCCGTCGTGTCGAGCTGGATCCGCTTCGTCGGGTTGCCGACGACGCCGAGGCCGAGCTTCACGACGCCGAGGAGGCCGCGCGAGGTGCGGATGTCGGTGTCGACGAACTTCAGGATCGTCTTGGCCAGCCGGTTGCCCTCGAAGATGAGCTTCGACGTGGCGATCTGGCCGCGCGCCTCGGAGAGGTAGTGCTGCTGGCGCGCCTCGCGGACGACGTCGTTGTCGAGGTGGCGGAAGCGCACGTAGTCGAGCGAGTCCTCGCCGCAGAGGCGCTGGTAGCCGGCCTTCACGTCGATCGCCGCGTAGGGCTTCGTGTCGCCCACGGGCGGGTTGTTGTCGTTGAAGTAGCGCCGGTCGACGTCGGTGTAGAAGCAGCCGAACGCGTTGACGGCGGCGGAGAACGCGGTGAAGCGGATGGAGACGTAGTGGTGGATCTCGAACGTCTCCTGCGGCGTCGAGAGCAGCTCCTTCAGCCGGTCGATGAGCTTGTCCGGGCCCCCGGCGAAGGCGGCGTTCAGGCGGACGTTCGACCCGCCGGCGACGATCAGGTCGCGCGGCAGCGACAGCATCGAGGTGACCTTCGCGTCGCTGTCGAGGCGGACGAGGATCATCGTGTCGGAGCGCTGGCCGCTCTCCTCGCCCTTGCGGGCGTCGTCGCCCACGAGCAGCATGGTCTGCGGCTTGCCGGGCTCGACGTCGTCCAGCGCCTCCTTGGCCTTCGCGGTCGCCGCGGTCTGCTCGGGCAGCGCGCCCACGATGATGTCCGACTCGCGCTTGATCGTCGTCGCGACGGCGACGCCGGCGACGGTCAGGACGATCACGCACGCCAGCAGGATGCGCAGCGCGAACTGCGTGCCGGGGCGGGGCGGGCGAAGGTCGGACGGGACGCTCATGGGCGGGGGGCCTCCGGGGCCGGGCCGGTGGCCGTGGGAGCGGCCGGGGCGGGGCGCGTGCGCACCCGCGCGGACGCAGGGGCCCGCGAGTCCAAGGACGGTAGCGCACCCTCCCGCGCCCGCGTGCAGGTCGGCGACCGGGCGGACGGGACCCCTCCGGCGGTCGTCGCGCCGGGCCGCGCGGACCGCGCCACCTCCCGGACGGGCGCGTCGCCAACCCAGCCACCCCGGCCGCGCCGCCCGCCGGCGGCCGCGTCGCCACCCCGGCGACCCCGGCCGCGCCACCCACCCGACGGGCGCGTCGCCACCCCGATGACCCACCTCGCGCCACCCACCCGACGGGCGCGTCGCCACCCCGGCGACGCCCGCCGCGCCACCTCCCGGACGGGCCCGCGGCGCCCACGTCGCGAGGGCGGGCCGCGACCGCTAGGTTCGGCGCCATGACGACCGATCGCGGCCACGTGGCGCGGGTCCCCATCCTGCTGCGCAACCGGGACATGGACACGCTGGGGCACCTCAACCAGAGCCTCTACCACGTGTTCATCGAGGAGGCGCGGACCGCCGTGGTCCTCGAGCTGCTCGGCAAGGGGGTCGTGGACTACGTCCTCGCGCGCGTGGAGCTCGACCACCTCGAGGAGGTCCGCCTGCACGACCGGGAGGTGGCCGCCGAGTCGTGGATCGAGCGGGTCGGGACGAAGAGCCTGAGCATCGGCTCGCGCGTCGTGAAGCTCGACGGCACCGTCGTGGCGCAGGGCACCACCGTCCTCGTGGCGTGGGACCCGGAGGCCCGCGGGTCGCGCACGATCGGCGACGAGGAGCGGGCGGCGCTGCTCGCCGGCCTGCCGGACGCGTCGTGAGCGCCGCCGGGGTCGACCGCGCGGTTCTGCGCGAGGTCGTCGAGACGCTGGCGCCCCTCGTCCGCCGGGCCGGGTCCGCCGACGAGCACCGCGCCGCGGAGTGGATCGCGGAGCGGCTCTCCCGCGCGGGCGCGCCCGCGCACGTGGAGGACGCGACGTTCCTCGACGGCTACGCGCCGCTCATCGGCGGGCTCGCCGCGGTCGGTGCCGTCGCCGGGGTCCTCGGCCAGACCCGCCCCGGCCGCCGGCTCGCGGTCGTCGCCGGCGCGCTGGCCGCCGCGGCGATCGTCGACGACGTCTCGAACGGCCCGCGCGTCGCCCGTCGCGTCGCCCGTCGACCCACCCCGACGTGGAACGTCGTCGCCGAGGCGGGCGACCCCGACGCGGAGCGCACCCTCGTGGTGATGGCCCACCACGACGCCGCGCCGTCCGGCGCGATCTTCGACCAGACGCTGCAGCGCCTGGCGCACGAGCGGCTGCCGGGCCTCTTCGAGCGCGCCGACACGGCGGTGCCCGTCTGGTGGCCCGTCGTGGGCGGCCCCGCGCTTGCCGCCCTGGGCGCGGGCCTCCGTCGCCGCCGGCTCGGCCTGCTCGGCGCCGCGCTCAGCGCCGGCAGCGTCGCCGCGATGGCCGACGTCTCGCGCTCGCCGATCGTCGCCGGCGCCAACGACAACCTCTCCGCGGTGGCCGCGCTCGTCGGCCTGGCCGAGCGGCTGCGGGACGCCGAGGCCCGCGGCGACGGGGTCGGCGTGCGGGTGCTGCTCGTCTCCTGCGGCGCGGAGGAGGTCATCCAGGGCGGCATCCACTCCTTCGCCGCGTCCTGGTTCCCGCGGCTGGACCGCGAGACGACCTGGTTCCTGAACCTCGACACGATCGGCTCGCCCGAGCTCGTCTCGATCGAGGGCGAGGGGCCCGTCGTGATGGAGGACTACTCCTGGCGCTCCTTCCGCGACCTGATCGAGCGGGTCGCGTGGCGCGAGAGCCTGCCGATCCGCCGCGGCATGCGCGCGCGCTCGAGCACGGACGCCGTCGTCCCGTCCCGCGCGGGCTACCCGACGGCCTGCCTCGTCTCGTTCGACCGCGCGAAGGCGATGCCGCACTACCACCTCGTCTCGGACGTCCCCGAGAACCTGGACTACGACACGATCGCCCGCGCCGTCGCGCTGACGGAGGCCGTGGCCCGCGAGCTGGCCGGCGACGCCGCGCAGACCGGCGTGACGCGGCGGGGCTGAGCACCGCCGACGGCCGGGTCCACGGACGGGGCCGCGCGGCCCTGCGGTGCACGGCACGGTGGGCGCTGCGCGTCCGGACGGCCCACGGGGCCCCCCCGAGCGCCACGCCGCGCGGGAGGGACCGGTGGGCGCGGCGGCCCGGACGGCCCACGGGGTGGGCCCGGGCGCTACGCCGCGGGGGAGCTGTTCCGGGCCACGCCGTCCAGCGAACCTGGACTTCCCGGTCGAAAATCGGCCGATCCGTACACCGAACGTCCAGTTCTGCGTCGTCCCGGGCCGATCCGGGTCGGCCGGGCGTTGTGTACCGGCTACGTTCTTCGCCGGTTAACAGCATCAGCCCCGAGGTCCGCACGTGCGTCGAACATCCGTCATCCGTCAAGAACGCCGTGCGCGCCGCGCCGTCCTCCCCGGGGCCGCCGCCCTCGTGGTCGCGTCCCTCCTCGCCGTGGCACCCGCCGCCGGCGCGGCGACGACGACGCCGACCGTCACGAAGATCGCGGACACGAGCTACAACGCGCCGGGCCAGGACGTGCTCTCGCAGTCCTACAGCGCCGGGGGCCGCATCTACACGGTCACCTACGCGCAGGGCGACTACCAGCGCCAGACCCTCCGGTCGGTGAAAGCGGACGGCTCGGGCGCCGTCAGCGTCCTCTCGACGCAGGGCGGCTACATCGGGAACGCCACCCGGGTCGGCGACGAGCTCTGGTTCACGGTCCAGCTCAACGACGGCTCGAACGCGCAGCGGCTCGTCCGCACGGACGGCACCGTCGCCGGGACCACGACGCTGCGGACGTTCCAGGGCTACGCGCCGCAGAACCTCCGGGCCGTCGGCGGCAAGGTGTACTTCGCCGCCGGCGACGCGACGACCGGGCAGGAGCCCTGGGTCTCCGACGGCACGGCCGACGGCACCCGGATGATCAAGGACCTCTTCCCGGGCGTCACGAACTACACCGGCGGGTCCTACCCCAACAGCGGCGGCGGCCACGACTTCACGGCGGTCGGGGACAAGGTCGCCTTCTCCGCCTCGGACGGCCCCGACGGGGGCGGCCTCTTCATGACGGACGGCACCGCGGCCGGGACGACCAAGGTGCGCGGCAACCTCTACCTCAACGGCATGGCGTCGTCGCCGCGGTCCGGCGAGCTGCTCTTCGTCGCGTACGACCGGGCGGACACCGCCGCGGGCTACCAGCTGTTCCGCAGCGACGGGACGACGGCCGGCACGAAGCGCGTCTTCACCGACGCCGGCGTCCTGCGCGACGCCTACGAGCTCACCCGGATCGGCGACCGGGTCATCTTCCGCGGCACGGGCGCCTCGCACGGCAACGAGCTGTGGACGTCGGACGGCACGGCAGACGGCACGACGCTCCTGAAGGACATCCGCCCGGGCGGCGACTCGTACCCGCAGAACATCGTGAAGTCCGAGGACGGCGCGTACTTCCGGGCCTACACGGGCACGACGCACGACGTCTGGAAGACCGACGGGACCGCGGCCGGGACGCGGCGCGTCTTCGACACCGCGGCGAGCGGCGTCCAGTTCACCTCGGGCCTGGTCGCCATCGGCCGGTCCGTCTTCTTCCAGGGCTACTCGAACGGCCGCTACCGCCTGTGGACCGGCGACGGCACCGCCGACGGGACGCAGCGCGTCACCGGCGCGGACGACCTCGGCGACGTGACGTGGCTGACGGCCGCCGGCGACCGCCTCGCCTTCTTCGGCCGCGACGCCGACACCGGCTACGACCTGTTCACCGCCTCGACCGAGGACCGGACGCCCCCGAAGGCGACGATCACCGACGGGCCGACGGGCCTGACGAAGGACCGCTCGCCGGCGTTCCGCTTCGAGGCCGACGAGGCCGACGAGGCCGCGACGTTCGAGTGCCGCATCACCGGCGCCACGACGACGGACTGGGCGACGTGCACCTCGCCGTTCACGCCCGCCGCGCTCGCCGACGGCGACCACGCCCTCGAGGTCCGGCCGACGGACGCGGCCGGCAACGTCGGCGACGTCGTCCGCCGCACCTTCCGGGTCGACGCGACGGCCCCGCGGATCGACATCGCCCGCCCGTACGACGGCGCACGGTACTCCCACTTCGCCGACGACAAGCCCGAGCTGCGGTCGGACTACGACTGCGCCGACCCCGGCTCGGGCGTCGTCGCCTGCACCGGCACCGTCGCGGACGGCGAGGCCTTCGACCGCTCGCACCCGGGCACCGACCCGTTCGTGACGCGGACCTTCACGGTCTCCGCCACGGACCTCGCCGGCAACACGGCGACGCGCACGTCGACCTACCGGGTCTTCACCTTCGCGTCCCTCGTCCTGGACGACGCGCCGGCCGGCTACTGGCGCCTGGGCGGCGCCGACTCCCCGACCATGGACGCCCTCGCGGGCCCGTCGGGCGTCTTCAAGAACGAGCTCGAGGCCGTGCCGTGGGGCATCTCGGGCGACGGGGACTCCGCCCGCCGCCTCGCCGACACGGACGGCAACGGGGTCGCCGACGGCTACGCCGCGGTCGACGGCATGGAGGCCACGCCGTCGTACTCCATGTCGCTGTTCTTCGACCCGGCCGACGACCGCCGCACGCAGTCGCTGATGCAGCAGGGCGGCTCGGGCGCGGTCTGGTACGACGGATCCGGCGCGGTGCGGTTCCGGCCCGTCGACTGGCTCGGCGTCGAGCTCTCCGGCGCGGTGACCGGTGACGGCTTCCACCACGTCGTCGCGACGTACGCCTGGACCCCCGACCCCGACAACGCGCAGCTCGGCTCGGGCGTCGCGAAGCTCTACGTCGACGGCCGGCTGGCCGACACGAGGACGGCGGACCGCAGGCCGTCGGGCTCCTCGACGCTCTACGTCGGCTACGGCGACAAGGCGCACTGGTTCCAGGGCGAGGTCGACGAGGCCGCGGTCTTCCCGGCCGCGCTGAGCGCCACGCACGTCCACGAGATCTGGCTGGCGGAC
>WLOB01000010.1 GCA_009699505.1 Actinomycetota bacterium
AGTGGTGCGGGTTGCCGGGCACGTTCGCCAGGCCGAGCAGCGGCGAGGTCTGCACGTCGACCTCGTCCTTGATGCTCTTGTCGTCCGTGAGCATCGAGTTGATCGTCGCGGCGACGAGCTCGATGTGGCCGAACTCCTCCGCGGCGATGTTCGAGATCAGGTCGAAGAACGGCCGGGCCTTCTGCCGCTCGCGGAAGTTGAACGACTGGAACGTGTAGTTCAGGAAGGTCGACATCTCGCCGAACTTCCCGCCCATCAGCTCCTGGACGATCTTGGCCTGGGCCAGATCGGGGTCCGACGGGGGCGGCAGCTCGGCGAGCCACCGGTCGATGCGCAGGATCATGGGGGGGACCTCTTCCTTCGGGTGCGAGGTCCCGCGCCTGCCCACGCGCCGGGGGCCCTCATGCGCCGGCGACGAGAACCGTCACACCCGCTTCACCCGACGCGGCGGCCCGTCCCCGGTCCGCCGCGCCGGAGGCCCTACCGGCGCCCGGCGAACGCCTGGCCCGCGAGCGCCCGCAGGCGCGCCCGGCGGCGCATCCCCTCGGACGCCGCAGGCCGAACGACGGGAACGCTCACGGACCCGAGCACGCCGGCGTTCCAGTCGTCGATCAGCGCGGCGACGGTGTCCTGCGAGCAGCCCTTGTTCGTGCCGATGAACCCGGACGGCCCGCGCTTGATCCAGCCGGCGACGTACGTGCCGGCGTGCGGCTCGGCGGTCGCGGGGTCCACGACGCGCCCGGCGGCGTTCGGCACGACGCCGCGGGCGGCGTCGTAGGGCAGGTCGCCGACGGGCAGCCCGCGGTAGCCGATGGAGGTGACGATCAGGCCGGCATCGAGGCGCTCGGTCTCGCCCGTGCCGACCAGGGCGCCGTCGGGACCGATCGCGGTGCGCTCGACCTCGAGCGCCTCGACGGTGCCCTCCCCCACCACCGCGGTCGGGTTGCGCAGGAAGCGCAGCGCGATCCGGCGGTCGCCGGGCGCCGGGGCGGGCAGGGACCGCAGCAGGTCGCCCTTCGCGTGGCCCGGGTCGACCGAGGCGAGCTCGGCGTCGGGCACGTCGAGCGCGACGCCCGGGGTGGCGCGCAGGCCGACGAGCTCGGGCAGCGTGAACGCCGCGGCCTCCACGCCGCGGCGGGCGAGCACCACGACCTCCTCGACCCGGCTCTCGCGCAGGGCCTGCAGGGCGTACGGCGCGATCTCGGTGTCGCCGAGCGCATCGGGGTCCTGCGTCAGCACGCGGGCGACGTCGAGCGCCACGTTGCCGTTGCCGATCACGATCGCGCGGCGGTGCGAGAGGTCCGGCGCGTCCTCCTCGTGGTCGGGGTGGCCGTTGTACCAGCCGACGAGCTGGGTGGCCGAGAGCACGCCGGGCAGCTCGGCGCCCGGGATCTCGAGGCGCCGGTCCGACGCCGCACCGACGGCGTAGATCACGGCGTGGTGGTCCTGGAGCAGCCCGTCGTGGGTGACGTCGCGGCCGACCTCGACGCCGAGGTGCAGCGTCAGGCGGTCGTGGTCGCGGATCCGCTCCATCTGGCGGCTGACGCGCCGGGTGCGGCGGTGGTCCGGCGCCACGCCGGAGCGCACGAGGCCGAACGGGCGGTCGAGCCGCTCGTACACGTCGACGAGCGCGCCGGGGACGGTCAGGAGCTCCTCGGCCGCGTACATCGCGGCCGGGCCGGAGCCGACGATCGCCACGCGCAGCGGCTCGCCGCGGTCCTTGACGATCAGTCGCCGGCGCAGGGGCGCCATGATGGGCCGCTCCCTCGGCACGGCGTAGTATTCCGCGTTGATGCCGGTGAACACGCGCTCGGCCTCCGTCAGCTGCGTGTGCGGCTTGATCGCGTCGACCGGGCACGCGCTGATGCACGCGCCGCAGTCCATGCAGCTCCTCGGGTCGACGTGCAGCATCTCCGCGAGCTCGAACGCCGGGTCGTCCGGCGAGGGCTGGATGCAGTTGACGGGGCAGGCGTAGACGCACGACCCGTCGCCGACGCAGGACTGCGTGACGACGTGGGGCATCAGGCGACCAGCGTGGCGGTGCGGTCCGGTTCGCCGCGGTAGTTCGACGGCTCGCCGTCGATGCCCATCCGCTTCCACATGCGCCTGGCCGCCGGCGTCATCAGGCCGACGTCGGTGCACAGGCGGCGCATGTCGCCGAAGTACGAGGCCATCATGCAGCGGGCGTGCGGGCTCTGCCAGAACGCCTGGCGGAAGACGTCGTCCGGGATGTCGAAGCGCTTCTTCATCGACTTGGGCATCGTCATGATCTCGCCGGCGAGCCAGCGCATGAGGACCGGGAAGGCGACCGCCAGGAGGTGCTTCTGGACCCGGCCGAGGCGCGGGACGCGCAGGCGCAGGAACTCGTCGGCGAAGGAGATGTGGCGCGCCTCCTCGGCGATGTGGATCTCCATCGTGCGCAGCATGGCCGGCGGCAGCTCGACGCCCTCGCGCAGCATGGCCTTCTGGTAGTGGTCGATGGGCTCCTCGCCCGCGAGGATGCCGACCATCAGGAGGACCGGGAGGTAGCCGCCGGCGATGCCGATGAGCGGGCTGGCGACCCTGAACAGCGGGCGCATGCCGGGGACGTCCGTGCCGGAGCGGTTCACGAGCTCCTGGAACATCTGGATGTGGTTGCACTCCTCCGTCATCTCGTGCATGCAGTACCGGAACTCGGCGGAGCCGTTGGGCAGGCTCATCGCGTAGTGCATGAGGCCGCGGATGAGGAGCGACTCGAACCCGCCGCCGACCTTGATCGCGTTGACCATGCGCCAGCGGCCGATCTCGATCCGCCGCTCGAGCGGCTGGGACTGGTACCACTCCGTGCCACCGAGCGGGTCGAGCTCGGGCGACAGGACCCATCGGGGGTCCTGCGGGTCGATCTGCATCTCCGGGGCGTCCCAGGCGATGTCCTCGTACGGATCGAAGTGGACGTGCACGGACCCCTCGGAGAGGGTGTGCAGCATCGTCTCGTAGGCCTCGTCGTGGCTGCGGTCGCGCGTGGCGGTCGGCGTGCTCATTCGGTGCTCCCTGCTCGAACTCTGGTCGTGTGCGGGAAGGCCGGAGCCGGGCCTGACGGACCGGGGGCGCTCCTCGCTGGCTACGGGACCGTAGCGTACATGGCCTACGGATTCGTAGGAAGCGGTGGGTCACACATCAGGTGCCGGGCGGGCGACGTCGGGCGGACGTCCGTCCGGCAGCCCCCACGGGGCGGGCCGCCGTCGTCGGTCAGGCGACCGCCGGGACCCGCGCGGGCTCGACCCGCACCGGGACCGCGTTGAAGGCGGCCGAGCCCGACAGGCCGTCGAGGACCGTCGGGTCGGTGATGTCGTTGACGCTCGCACCCGGCTTCGACGCCGCGACGGTCCAGCCGACGCCCGGGCGGTCGTGGCCGAAGCCGTGCGGGATCGAGACGACGCCGCGCAGCACCTCGTCGGAGACCTGCACCGGCACCTCGATCGTCCCGACCCGCGAGCTGACGCGCACGCGGTCCCCGTCCGCCACGCCGCGGTCGCGCGCGTCGTCGGGGTGCAGGAGGGCCGTACAGCGGTCCGGGCCCTTCATGAGGCGCGCGCTGTTGTGCAGCCACGAGTTGTTGGACCGCGTCGACCGCCGGCCGATGAGCGTCAGGTCGAAGCCGTCCGTCCGCGCCCGCTCCCGCGTCACCGCGAGCTCCTCGAGCTTCGCCGCCTCGTCCAGGAGCACGCGCGGCGCCAGCGCGAGGCGTCCGTCCCGGGTGGTCAGGGTGCCCGGCAGCCGCGGCTGCAGCGGGCCCAGGTCGACCCCGTGCTCCCGCGCCTTGATCCGCCCGAGCGTCAGGCCCTTGCGGGGACCGCGGCGCAGGACGCCGTGCGGGCCCGCCGCGAGCGCGAGCTGCGCGACCGTCGCCGGGCCCGCCAGGCCGAGCCGGCCCAGCGCCCCGGTGAGCAGCGCGATCGGCCGACCCACCCGGCCGCGGCCGACGCCCCGGGTGAGGTCGTCGAGCACCTGCCAGTCGTCGCGACCGCCGGCGCGCGGCGGCACCGCGGCGGGGTTGTAGCGGACGTGGTTGCTGCTCGAGAACGCCGAGATGATCAGGTCGAGGTCGTCGCGCTCCAGCGGCGAGACGGCGGGCAGGATGACGTCGGCGTGGCGCGTCGTCTCCGTCACGAACGAGTCGACGGCGACCATGAAGTCCAGGCTCTCGAGCGCCTCGTCGAGCCGCCGGCCGCCCGGCGCGGAGAGCACCGGGTTGCCGGCGAAGACCACGAGCGCGCGGACCTGGTCCTGGCCCGGCGTCAGGATCTCGTCGGCCAGGCCCGAGATCGGGAACTCGCCGAGGACGTCGGGCTGCCCGCTGACCCGCTGCGTGCGGGTGCGCTGCAGCTTCGCGCCGAACCCGATGCGGTTCAGCAGCCGGAACAGCGGCAGCGCGTCGACCGCGGGGGTCGTGAACATCGCGCCGCCGACCCGGTCGAGGTTGCCCGTCACGGCGTTCAGGACGGTGATGAGCCAGTGGGTGACGGAGCCGGTGGTCTGCTGGCAGACGCCGACCCGGCCGTAGGCGGCCGCGGTCGGGGCGGCCGCGAACTCGCGGGCGGTGCGGGCGATCGTCCCGGCGTCGACGCCGACGAGGTCGGCGACGCGCTCGGGCGACCAGTCCGCGACGAGCGACCGCAGCTCGTCGAGGCCGTCGGTGAACGCGGCGAGGTGCCCCGGGGCGACGAGCGACTCGTGAAACAGGGTGTGGAGCATGCCGAGCAGCAGGAACGGGTCGCTGCCGGGCCGAACCTGCAGGTGCTCGGCGGCGAGCTTCGCGGTCTCGGTGCGCCGCGGATCGACGACGACGACCTTGCCGCCGCGCTCGCCGATGTCCCGCAGGCGGTCGCGGATCCCCGGCGCGGACAGGATCGAGCCGTTGGACACGGCGGGGTTCGCGCCGATGACGAGCAGGTGGTCCGTGCGGTCGACGTCGGGGATCGGCAGCGCGACGGGGTTGCCGAACATCTCGGTCGCCACGGCGTGCTGGGGCAGCTGGTCCGTCGACGACGCGGAGTGGTTGTTGCGCGACCCGAGCGCGATCCGCAGCGCCAGGAACGAGAAGAGCGACCAGGTGTGCGCCCCGGGGTTGCCGAGGTAGTTGGCGACGGCGTGCCTGCCGTGGCGCTCCTGGGTCCGCCGCAGCCCCTCCGAGGCGAAGGCGATCGCCTCGTCCCACGAGAGCTCCTCCCACCCGTCGGCGATGCGCCGGACGGGCGTCCGCAGCCGGTCGGGGTCCTCGAGGAGGTCCTTCAGCGCCTGGCTCTTCGGGCAGATGTAGCCCCGGGAGCGGTGGTCGTCCGGGTCGCCGGTGATCTTCAGGACCTCGGCACCCTCGACCTCGACCCGGATGCCGCAGTGGGCCTCGCAGAGCGTGCACTGACGATGGACCGTGGTCGACATGGGGCGACACTACCCCGCCCGACGGGCGTCCGTGACGCCTGTGTCACGTTCCGGCGACCACGGATGGACGGGCCCGACCGCCACCCGCACGACCCGCTCCGCCCCGCCCGTGGTACCTTGCTCGTCGCGCTGGGGCTATAGCTCAGCTGGAAGAGCGCCTGCATGGCATGCAGGAGGTCGACGGTTCGAGCCCGTCTAGCTCCACCTAGCGTCGGAACCCCTGCAACCGCGGGGGTTTCGCTGTTCTCGGGGCAGGTCCTCACGGGGGTCTCCTTCGCGGGGTCGGCGAACGTCACGCGAACAACGCTTTCGGTCGGGGCGGTCATCGGCTGTCTCCGTCGGGCTCTCCGGCGAACCGCTCCAACACGTCGGCGGCCTGGGCGACCTGCGCGTTCGTCAGCCAGAACGTGTGCTGGCCCGACGTCGACGAGCAGTCCTCCGCGCGGCGGCGGAGGTGGTCGACCGGGTAGACCGCGGCGACCCAGCCGCCGGCCTCGTCGCGGATCCCACGGCGGTCGACGCCGGCGCCGTGCAGCAGTAGCCGCGCGACGGCGAGCAGCTCGTCGCGGTCGGCCTCGAGCTGCGCCAGGCGGTCGGCGTCCGGGGCGGCCCCGAGCGCGGTCTGGCCGGCGGCGGTCCGGCGCTGGTCGTACAGGTCGCTCACGGGCGCCGGTCCTTCCGGTCGTCGCGCACGACGAAGCCGAGGAACGCGACGTTCGCGGCCAGCCAGATCACGAGCAGGATCACGATGGTCGTCACGCTGCGACCTCGAAAAGGTCGAGCTGCGGGCGGTCGACGACCGGCGCGCGGGTCAACGCGTGCTCGCCCAGGCCGGTCAAGACCATCCGGCACGTCCAGATGTCCGCCGTCGAGATCCAGCAGCGCAGCGCGCATGCGCCGAGCGCCCGCTGGCAGACGAGCGCCGTGGCGTCCGTCTCGTGCCAGTACGTCCCCCACGCGCGCGGGCGGCCGAGCTTGACGCCGCCGGCCGCCACCAGGCGCAGCGCATCGGCCTGCGCGGCGGTCGGCCGGCGGCGCAGCAGGCTCAGGACCTCGCGGATCGCGGGGCCCCATGCGGCTCTGTCCCAGACGGCCTTCGACCGGTCGAGGTAGAAGGTGCGCACGACGTGGTTGCCCGCGTAGATGTGGACCGCCTGGTGCGGCGGGGCCTGCAGCGACGTCGTCATCCCGTGCTCGGCGAGGAACGCCCGGAAGGCGTCGACGTGCGGATCAGCGGCCACCGTCGGCCTCCTCGTCGTCGGCCGGCGCCTGAGCCAGGAGCGCGTGCAGGCGGTCGCGCGCAGCGATCATGGCCCCGGCGTCGTAGCGGCCAGCGGACCCGTCGTTGGCGAGGTACTCCACGATCCGGTCCTCGAGCTCGCGCTCCCGGCTAGAGCGCAGGCTCCTGGTGAGGAAGTCGACGATCCGCTGCTGGTCCGCCGGGGTCAGGAACACGCGGGTCCGGTCGGGCTGCCCCTCGTGGACCGTCTTCGCGGTGATCCACCCGTCGACGGTGGAGACCAGCTTCAGGGCGTCCCCGTCGCGGTCCTCGATGGTCAGGTCGCCGATCATGCCGGGCCACCCTTCGCCCTCGAAGTCAGGTCCGGGACGAAGCACGTCCCGAGCCCCGATGCGAGCACGGCGGCCGCGCAGGCGGGGCCGTAGCCGAGCAGCATTGACGGGGCCGCGGCGTTGTGGCCGCGGCGATCGGCGGGTGCGTGCCCGGCGATGAAGGAGAGGCGCCCGGCGACGAGGCAGACCGCGTCGGCGGCCCGCATCGCGGCTTGCCCCCACGCGGTGTCGACGCGGGCGAAGACGAGCGCGACGCCGTCGCCGTGGTCGCCCAGCTTGGCGACCCATCGTCCTGTCTCACGGCCGTACGGCGGGTTCAGCCACACGCGGCCGGTCCACGGCTGCGCGAATCCGTCGTCCTCGATCGAGTACGACCGTGCAGCGGGAACCCACGGGACGCCGCCGGGCGGCGCGCACGGGTCCAGGTCGAACCGCAGGCCCAGCGCGTCGAAGACGGCGGGCGGCGTGTACCACTCGACGGAGTCCTGGCCGCCGGTCAGCCGGCCGCCGTGATCCATCGCCGGGGCGAGGTCGATCGCGCTCACGCGGGTCCCCCCTTCTGACGTCGGGTCGGGTCGGGGTCGCCGTCGGTCGACGCGACCACGACGCCCAGCTTCCGCTTAAGGAACCGGAAGCCCGCGGCGGAACGGATCGGGTAGTCCTGGACGATGTCGCCGTCGCAGTCGAGGACGTCGAGCACCGCGTAGCAGTCCCCGCCGGCGGAGTCGATGTACCCCAGCGCGGCGGCCATGCGGACCATCTGCTCGCAGCCCTGCCACGGGTCCTTCGGGAACGTCGTGGCGGTGTAGCCCCGCGTGTCGCCGTTCGGGAGAGCCCGGAACAAGGTGAGAGCGACGGCCCCATCGACCGGCGGCACTGTGCGGCTCATCGGGTCTCCCCCGTCTCATGGCGCTCGAGCCCGGCCCGCGGTCCGAGCGAGCAGACGTGGACGTCGGCGCGCTCGAACGTGCGGTGGCCGCCGGCTGCGACCCAGCCGCAGTGGTGGCACCAGACGGTCTGCGACGGGCTGTCGGACGACGTGCGGAAGGTGAACCGCGGCGTGGCGGGGTCGGCCCCGAGCTCGTGGCGCTCGGCGGCCAGCACGACGCGCCAGACCAGCAGGGTGGGGTCGTAGCCACCGTTCAGCTCAGCGAACGTCGCCTCGAACGCGGCGGCGTCAGGGAAGCCCTCGCGGCGGGCCTCGGCGTCGTCGAGGTGGCCGAGGCGCTCGCGGTCCACGGTGATGACCTGGGCGCGGCCGATGTTCGGCCTGCCGCGGCCGGGCTGGACGGTGACGAGCTGCTCGACGCGGACGCCGCACTTCCCGCGGTACCAGGGCGACCGCGGGTTGTCGGAGCACGCGCGGCGGGTGACGGTCTTCTCGCCGGCCATGACCATGGTCGCGAGCTCGGGGCGGAAAATCATGCGCTCGCTCCCATCCCGGCGGCCTCGTGGGCGCGGCGCATGCGGACCTGGGCGGCTACGTGCTCGCCGTAGCCCTCGCCGTCCCAGGAGATCGCGACCTGCTCGAGCAGGCAGGTCTGGGGAACGATGAACGGATCGCGGTCGGCGTCGACGCGGTCCTTCCCGTTCGGAGCGCAGCGGGCGTCCATCGCCTCTGCGGCGTAGGTGTAGATCAGCCGCTCCGCCTCCCCCGCGGTCACGCGGTGGTTGCTGTTGCAGGGTTCGCAGTAGATGATCACGACGCGTCCTCCGTGTGGCCGGCGGCGACCTTGGCGCGGGCGGCCTGGATCTCGGCGTCGGGGTCGATGTTCGCGCCGTGCTCGTACTCGGCGATCAGGTGGCCGTAGGTCGAGAGCGTGAGCTTCGGGTCGTGCCCGAGCTGCTGCGCGACGTAGTGGACGTTCCGGCCCTCGGCGAGCAGCAGCGATGCGTAGCTGTGCCGCAGGTCGTAGGGGCGCTGGTACTCGACGCGGGCGGACGCGAGGGCGGGGCGCCAGGTGCGCTCGCGCCAGTTGTCCATGATGTCCTTCGTCGCGGCCTTCGTCTGGGTGCGGACGGGGAAGACGAGGGCCTTCGCGGCGACGCGGCCCTGGTCGTCGCGCCACGCGGCGACGTCGGCGGCGGTCGTCGGCAGGAACCGGACGGAGCGGGTCGCCTTCGTCTTCGTGGTCTTCAGGCCGCCCATGCCGTCGACGGCGCGCTGGACGTGGATGGTGTGCTCGCCCAGGTCCTGCCACCGCAGGCCGTAGACCTCGCCCGGCCGCAGCCCGGCGTAGGCGAGCAGCGACACGATGGTGTGGTCGCGGAGCGGGAGGCGCGCGAGGATCCGCTCGACGGTGATCGGCGCGAGCGGCACGACGGCGTCGGTGGGGTGCTCTTCGACCTTGCGGACGAGCTGCGCGACGTTCTGCTCGAGCTCGCCCTCTTCGGCGGCGTGCTGCAGCACTTGGCCGACGAGGACCAGGGCGCGGTTCAGGGCGTAGCGGCCGGCGCCGGCGTTCAGGCGGTCGCGCTGCCACGCGCGGAGGCGCTTGGCGGTGATCGCGGCGAGCGGCACGGTCCCGAGGTCCGGGAGGACGTGCGCGGAGAGGATGTCGCGGTAGAACGTCTGGGTCCGCGGGGCGCGCTGCGCGAGCACGTCCGGGATGAAGGTGTCGTTCAGGAACTGCGAGAGCGTCATCTTGCCGCCGTCGAGGCGGCCGAGGTGGCCGCGCTGCTTCAGGCGGCGAACCTCGCCGTCCCACTCCTGGGCGTCGCTCTTCAGCGTGAACGTGCGCTGCCGGTTCTTGCCGGCGTCGTCGCGCCACCGGACGACATACGGGCCGCCCTGGGGTCCGTGAATGCTCATGCGGCCTTCGCGGACTGGGTGCGGGCGGGGCGGCCGAGCTGCGCCAGGGCGGAGCGACCGGCGTCGTCGGACGCGAGGGGCCGGCGGCCGCCGCGGCGGCCCGGGGCGGCCGGGTCGCCGAGCGAGACGGGCTGCAGCGGCTCGACGGTCGCGTCCGGGGGCATCATCCAGCTGCGGCCGATCTTGCGGGCGGTCGGAATGCGGCCGGCGCGACACCAGCGCTCGATCGTCTTGGAGCTCTTCCCGAACCGCGGCGCCATCTGCTCGCACGTGAGGAGGTCGTCGTCGGTGACGGCGAGCTCCCGGCGCACGGCGGACGCGACGGTCGGGTTCGCGCGGATCTCGTCGAGCAGCTGGCGGAGCAGCGGCGTCTCGGTGTTGGGGAGCGGCGGCGAGGTCATGGTCATCGGGTGGCGCCGACGTACGGGGCGGCGCGGTCGAAGTGCAGGCCGTCCCGGAGGAGGGCGAGGTTGCCGGTCAGCTCCTCGCCGACGCGGAACGTGTCGGTGCGTCGCGCGACGTGGCAGGCGGTCGCGCGGCGGTCGGTCTCGACGTGGACGAGGTCGAGCGTCCACACCCGACCGGCGACGCGACCCATGCGGGTCGGCTCGCCGGCGCGGGCGCGCTCGACGCGCCAGCGGCCCGTCGCCGCGCGCAGCGACGAGGCTCGGGTGTGGACGGTCGCCATCGCTCAGGCCTCGGGGACCGTGGTGATCTCGACGGTCGGGAGCGCCTGGCGGCGCTCTTCGACGTCGATCGGGGAGCCGCGGTAGATGCGGTCGGTGAGCTCGCCGTGCAGCTGGTCGCGCACGGCGGCCTCGAGCCGGTCGACGGCGTCGCGGAGCCGCTCGAGCGGCCGGACGAGGGTGTAGCCGAGGACCAGGGTGCCGCCGCGGTTCTTGTACTTCAGGCGGGCCTGGATCTCGACGGGCTCGGCGCCGGCGAACGGCGCGATGCTGAGCGTGAAGACCTCGGGGATCTCGGTCTCGGTCTTCCCGGACCCGGACCGGGCGGTCTGCTCGGCGGTGTGCGAGATCTTCAGGTCGCCGCCGCCGCGGACGACGGACTGCAGCGTCTGGTTCTCCGTGACGGTCAGGTTCTCGGCGACCTCGAGAATCGTCGCGGCGTCCGGCGACAGGATCTCGGAGAGGCCCTCGCGGAGGTGCTCCGAGAACGCGTCCTGGTCGAACCACTTCTTGTGGCCGGACAGCCAGTGGCGCCACTGCGGCGTCGTGGCGATCTGCAGGACGGCGCGGTGCTCGCCCCAGCCCGGCTCGGCGGTCGGGTGGTGGTCGTCGATGACGGCCACGAGCCGGCCGATCGGCGCGGAAGTACCGCCGAGGTTGTCCGGGTCGTGGCTGAGCCACGCAGTCGTCCAGTCGGTGCGGTGCGCGTTGACGTACCGGCCGAACGGCTCGAGCTCGGTGAAGATCGCGAAGCCGCGGGCCCGGTCGGGGGCGGCGCTCGTCGCCTCGTGGTCGATCAGCGCGATGCCGTGCCCGACGGGCGCGACCGCCGTGGTGACGTTGTTGGTCGGCGAGGCCGCGAGGGTCTCGACGGCGCCGGCGCGCTCGGTCAGCTCCTGGACCAGGCCCAGGTCGGGGCCGATGGAGCGGAGGGCCTTGCCTTCGATCGTGCCCATGGTCAGACCTCCTCTCCGCCGAGGGCCGGCGAGGTGGTCTGGCCCGGGTAGTTGCGGGTCAGCGAGCCGTCACGCTCGAGGAACAGGATGGAGTCCTTCCGCGGCAGCTTCGGGGCCTTCGTCGTGAAGTCGGCCGCGATCTTCATGCGGCTGTCCTCGTCGCTGTCGGGCTTGACGACGAGCTTGACGGTGATCGAGCCCTGCTTCTGCTGGGTCGTCACCTTCTCGACGAGCTCCTGCAGCTCCTCGCCGAGCTGTCGGTCGAGCACGCCGCGCTCGAGCAGCCGCAGCGAGGACGTGAACAGGGTCCCGTCCTCGAGCTCGCGGATCTTCGCCTGGGCGGCGGACAGCGCCTCGAGGGCGCCGTCCATGGTGTTGGGGGTCGTGGCCATGGGGCCCGTTCTCCTCTGGGTGGTGGTCATGGGGTGCAGGTAGGTCAGGCCGCGCGGGCGGCCGGGTCGCGGCGGGTCACGGAGTCCGTGGCCGTCGGGGCGTCCTCGTGGGCGTCGACTGCCGCGTGGATGTCGAGCCGGAAACGCTCGAGGTCGGCGATCCGGTCGGCGGCCTCGTCGAAGCGGGCCTCGAGCGTGTCGACGCCGGCGGCCCTGAACGCCCTCCGCATCGCGGCGCGCGGACCGATGCCCTCGCGCAGCGCGCTGTCAAACGCCAGGACCGCGACGCCCTCGGGATCTGCGGCAGCGTCCGCCTCGGGGGTCAGGTGCGGATGGCTCATGCGGCCGCCACCTTCTCGGCGAGCCGCGCGCGGTAGCGGCGCATCGCGGCCTTGTGACAGGTGCGGCACTGCTGCTTCCGCGGGTCTCCGGCCGATCTGTAGAGATTCGCTCCCGAGTACGGGTGGCCCTGGGGGCAATGTGTCTTCGGAGCCCTAGGAGCGAACGGCCTGATCCGTCGCCGCAGGTTCTCGTCATGCCTCACGGGCTCGAGGTGAGCCGGGTTGCAGCACGAGCGGACGTGGCAGAGGTGATCAAGTTCGAGGCCCTGCGGGATCTCACCGTGGGTGTCGACGAACACCGCACGGTGGGCCTGGAGCGTGCGCCCCTCGAACCGAACCTGGCCGTAGCCAGTGGGCTTCGTCGCTCCCTGCCACACCCAGCACGGGGTCGCGTATCCGCGGTCCTCAACCCGAAAGAAAGCCGTGCCGTCCGAGCGCTTCGGCCGGGACCAGTCGCGGGTCCACGTCGAGAGCGGGAACGTGAGGGTCTCGGTGCTCATGCTGCGTTCCTCCGGGCGGTGAGAAGGGGCTGGGCCGCCGCCTCCCGCGGCGCCCCAATCAGCTGAGCCGGCGTCGTAACGCCGGCGAGGACGAGCAGTTCGAGGTGCTGCTCGTCAGCCACCTGCAGCCCAACGGCTGCCGCGGCTCTTCTGGCCCGGAGCTTCCGGGCCGCCGCTTCCCTCCTGCTGTTCCGACGCGAGGAGGCCTCGATCGTCCTGTCGACCGCCCAGACGATGAGCGCGATGGAGGGGATGTAGATCAGAAGCGCGATCGCGATGTCGAGAGCGTTCTCGATCATCGGACCGTCGCCGTCCTCGGCCTGGGTGCCTGGCCGTCGGAGGGGTTAGAGTTGCGTGTCATCGGGAGCCGTCACGTGGCTTTCGGTCGTCCCCCCGGCCGCTACCAACGGCGCGGGGGTGTTCTTGTCGTCGGTCTCGAGCTGGAGGTCGACGAGGACGTCCTCGGCCCAGATCGCGGAAGGCCGGCAGCCGTAGAAGCTGCCGACGGCCTTCGCGGTCTTGGCCTGCGGGACTGCCCCCGCCTCCAGTCGGCGAAGAGTGGAGACGGAGCATCCGATCGCTCTGGCGGCGACCTCCTGGGTTGCTCCGCGGTCCATGCGGAGCGCCCGGAGTCTTGCGCCGACGCGCTCGATCTGATCCGTTTCGCTCATCGTGCGATGAAGGTAGCACGTATGAGCGGAAGAGTGCAACGATCTGCGCGGAACCGCTCGTGCGCACGTACTTTTCGCTCATGGACACCGCCCGGCAGATCGCCGCCCGTGTAAGGGCCGCACGCGCCTACGCGGATCTCGACCAGCAGACAGTGGCCGAGCGTCTGCAGGTGAGCATCGCCACGCTCCGCCGCATCGAACGTGGGGACCGCGTGGCGACTCGCGGTGAGCTTCGGGAGCTTGCGGTTCTAACTCAGGTGCCCGACTCGTTCCTCACCGACGGCTGGGCTGCCGGTGACGACGAAGCCGCGGCAGACCAGGTGCGCGCACTTCAGGCGTCCATGGATGAAAGCGCGAAGGCGCACGCGCGCGACATGGAGGTCATGCGCGGGCGCCTTGAGGGCATCGAGTCGCTGCTCGCACGGGTCAAGTCGGTCACGATCTACGACCGGGACCGCCCGGAAACGGAGGGCGAGGACGCTACGCAGCAGGAGGACCCGGCTGCCGGTGCCCTTCTGCGCTTCGCAGAGGGCGTCCGCGCTCTCGATGAGCCAGAGCAGCCAGAACGGCGGCAAGCTCCCCCCGAAGCCGCGAGCTGACCGCGGCCTGGGCGTGGTCCGCGAACTGCTCGCGAATCTCGCCGAGGACTCGGTCGTCCTCCACGGCCGGCGCCGGGGGCAGGACCCACATCAGCGGCGGCGTCGGCGGCGTGATCCTGGGCTTCGGGCCCGGTCGCGGTGCCGGGGCCGGCGCGGCGTGCACGCGGTCGCGGCGGCGCTGGTCGTCGCGGATGTGCTGCGCGGCTGTGGTGCAGCCGAGCCGTTCGGCGACGAGGATGAAGGCGGACCGCTCTTCGGCGGTCAGGTCGGACATCTTGCCCCGCCGCTCGAGCTCGAGGTCGGTGTCGGTCCTGCCCGGGTTCCTGCTCTGCTGGTGACGCACGGTGGTTCTCCGTGGTCGGGCCGCTGGTCACTCCACTCCGTCACACACGCTGCGTGGGAAGCCACCGAGATCCGGGAGGCGGCAGCTCCCGGGCACTCGGCATGGGAGGGACCGTAGGGAGGGCGTCAGACGGACCGCGCGAACATCCGTTCGCTATCGGCCTGGTTTACCGCCCGTTATGCGCTGCAAATGGGCAGATCGTAGGACAGTCGTCCGCAGCACCCGACTAGTACGCGTGCTGCTGGGCCGCGCTTGACGGCGTAGTCTGCCGCGCCATGAAGCGCGTGTTCGTCCCACTCGTCGTTCTCGTAGGCCTCGCCGCCGCCCCGGTGGCTCAAGCGGCCGGCCCCTCGGCAAAGGGCGCCGATCGCGAGGCTGCTGCAGCCGCCGTCCGCCAGACCGGCGTGGACCGGCGCGCCGCTGCAGTCTGCAACCCGGAGCGGAGTCGGAAGACGAACGATCAGCTGCGCACGCGCTGGTATTGCGAGGTCAAGCTCGCCGCGACGCCTGACGACGTAGCCACGTTCGGAGATGGGGTAGTTCCCGCCGACCCGCTTCCGCTCGCCACGACGGTGAGCGTGGCGTGGGCAGATGGCGAGTACGAAGCGACGGCGATCGGGAAGTACGGGTGGGCGCCCTTGCCCGCAGTCGCACCGAAGCTCGGAGTCATCACTGCCCGTTCGCTGGTCTGGACTGCCCTCCGCGCCCAGGGCTTCTCCAGCCGCTCGGTGATGGACGGCGAGTCGCTGAAGTGCAGTCGACGGGCGAGCAGCTCGTTTCGGTGCCGGGTGTCGTGGTTCGTCGGCGATTCGGCCACGCAGGGAACGGTGACCGTCTCGTCTCCCGGGCCTGTCGACGACGGCCAGTGGACCTACTCCTGGACCTTGCGTCTGCTCGACACCTACTGCCGCGACGTCCTGAAGCGATCGCTCGCGCGCTGCTCGACAATCGACCGCGTCCGCTAAACGCAAAGTGCCCCCGGGCCGTGGTCCCGGGGGCACTCGACGGCGTGTGTGTGGTGCTGCGTCTCGTCCCAGATCAGCAGCGTTGATGAACCTACCGTGCGGGGCGGCGGACGCCGCCCGCGGGGTGGCTCAGCCGGTGCTGTCGGGGCCGGTGCCGCCGGCGGACGGGACGTTGCGGGCCGTCGCGCGCCGGGCGTCGAAGCGTGGCGTGAGCCACGAGACGACGGCGGTGGCGAGCACGACGATCGCGACGCCTTCCTCGAGCGTCAGGTCGACGCCGGCGCGCCCGGCGATGGTGACCAGGGCGCCGGCGACGATGGCGGTGCTGCCGGTCGGGCGTTCGGCGATGGCGGCCTGCGCGGTGGCGGGCACGGGGAGCGGGATGCTGGGCATGGGTCAGGCGGCCTTGTAGTCGGACTCGAACGCGCCGGGGCAGGACGTCGCGAACAGGTCGTTGTGCCCCCAGATGCGGAGGCCCGAGAGTTTGTGGGAGAGGCGGTGCGAGGCGGGCATGGCGGCGGTGTGGCCGTTCTCCTTCAGCCAGCGCCAGGTCGCGCGCTGGGCGTCGGTCATCCGCTGGCCGGGGCCGCCGTGCACGACGATGCCGATGCGGCCGGTGTTCGCGCCGGCGGTGTGGGCGCCCTTCTGGCCGACGGGGCGCAGGAGCACGAGCTCGCCGGTGGCGGGGATGCCGAGGTGGTAGCCGATGCCGCCCCAGCCCTGGCGGATGTGCTGGGCGTGGTACTGGCGCCAGAGCGCGAGGGCGTGCGAGAGCGAGGTGTCGCGCGGCCCGGCGGTGTAGTGGCCGACGGCGCCCAGGAGCGCGCCGAGGGCGCCGAACCGGCCGTCGCAGCGGAGGTTGGCGTTGACGATGCGCGGCGCGCCGCCGGGCACGACGTCGGGCTTCTTCGACGCGCGGGCGCGGCGTCGGACCTCGGGGAGGCGCCGGACCGCTCGGGCGCGCTGCGCGGCGGTGCGCCTCTGGCCGCTGATGAGGCGCTGCGCGCCGACGGTGAGGCGGCCGGCGCGCGCGGCGTCGACGGTGGCGTCCGCGGCGCCGAGGGCGTAGAGGGCGTCGGCGGCGAGGTCGGCGTACCGGTCGCCGAAGGTGTCGTCGGGGTCGCTGGGGAGGCCGCGGTAGCCGCGGGCGCGGAGGCGGACGAGGGTCTGGCGCTTGACGGCGCGGACGTCCTCGCCGTGCGGGGAGGCGGAGGCCTCGAGCTCGCGGTGGGGTGCAGCTGCGGTGCTCATCGGTGGGTCCTTCGGGTTCGGTGGTGGTGGACGGCCAGCGCAGGGGCGACCGCGAGGAAGAGGAGTGCCCCGCTGGCGGCCGCGACGACGGGGGTCGACGCGACCGCGAGGCGGTGCAGGACCAGCGACGTCACGGGGTCGTGCTGGCGTCGGGGGTGGGGGTCGGCCCGGCTGCTGGGGTGCCGCAGCCGTTGGCGGCGCAGTACGCGGCGACGGCGGCGGCGATCTGCTCGTCGGTGGGGTTCGCGCCCGGGGCGCCGGGGCTGCCGGGTGCGCCGTCGGCGCCCGGGGGCCCGGCCGGGCCGGTGTCGCCGGTGTCGCCCTTCTCCCCCGCGTCGCCCTTCTCGCCGGTGTCGCCCTTCGGTCCCTGGCCGCCGCGGCACTGGTCGCGCAGGGCGCAGTAGGACGCGATCGCCTGGGCGACCTGCTGATCGGTCGCGGGCAGGCCGGCGGGCCCGAACGGTCCCGGGGGTCCGAGCGGCCCTTCTGCGCCGGCCGGCCCTGCCGGGCCGCGGCACGCGAACGTCTCGCAGTAGGCCGTGACGGCCGCGGCGATGTCGGCGCGCGAGGGTGCGGGGCCGACTCGCCCCTCGTTGCCTGCGTCGCCGGACTCGCCGCGCGCGCCCGGGGAGCCCTTGCCGTAGATCCGTTCGGTGAGGCGGATGACCTGACGGCGGGCGACCCCGGCGGTCTTCTCCGCGTCGCGGGCCTTCGTGCCGGCGTCCTTGACGCGCGACTCGTTCGCGGTCGCCTGCCCCTGGGCGGACTGGGCGGTCGTCTCGGCCTGGGAGGCCGTCTCGCCGTTGCCCTGCGAGAGGAGGAAGACCCAGACGGCGAGGCCGACGATCAGCGCGAACTGGACGGTGTCGATCGGGCGGGAAGCGCGGGGCCGGGGCCGCAGCGGTGACGGGCTGGCGCGGTCCTCGAGGCCCTTCTGGATGAGCTCGTCGTTATCCACGTTCGATCTGTCCTCGGAGTAGGGCGACCTCGGCGGTGAGCTCGCGGATCTGGGTGGTCATCGCGGCGACGTCGACGCGCAGCGCCTCGGTCTGCTCGCGGCTCTTGACGAGCTGCTCACGGAGCTCGTCGTTGCGCGCTTCCTCGGCGCGCAGGCGGGAGGTCCGCTCATCGAGGTCTTCCTCGAGCTGCGCGACGCGGGCCTCGTCGTACTGCAGGGCTTCGGCGAGCTGGCCGTTGCGTCGCTTGAGGCCCTCGATCTCGGGGTCCGGGGCGGCGGCGTCGTCGCGCTTGCGCTGCGAGCGCCGCTCGAACGCCTCGAGCAGCTTGCTCAGCACGGGGCTGCCGAAGACCACGGTGGCGAGCGCGATCAGGGTCGCGGCGGTCGGACTCACGGGCTTGCCCGGGGGGTGTTCATGGGCATGCGGAGTCCTCCCGGGTTCGGGACGGTCAGGGACATGGGAAGAGGGCGCTAGAGCTGGCCGGCGAACGCGGCGGCGAGGGACTCGAGGAACGCCTCGAGGGTGGCGGCGGTCGAATCGAGCGTGAGGGTGCTCGAGCGCGGACCGTGGGTGTAGCTGGTCTCGATGATCCGGCGGGGCGGGTCGTCGGGCCGGTCGGTGACGATCAGGGTGTCGCCGCCGCGGATCTCCGAGACCGGCCGCCACGCGCCGGCGTCGTCGGTGACCCAGCCGGTGACGGTCGCCTGGCCGCGCCGGGTCGCCTCAGCCTGCAGCCGCAGCCACACGGCGCCGACGGTGGCGGCGGAGACCGCGTCGGACGGGGTGGAGAGCGAGAGGACGCCGGTGCGGGTGATCCCGTGCGCGACGGCGGGGTTCCGCGGATCGGTGGTAACGAGCTGTGCGTCGACCTGGTCGGCGCCGGAGCCCGGAGGGCCGACCGAGCGCTGGACGCCGGCGTAGTCGGTGTAGGTGACGACGACGCCGGTGAAGACGCGGTCGGTGGTCTCGCCCTCGAGGGAGAGGTCCAGGCCGTCGGCGGTGGCGATCCGCCACGTGCGGCCGCGGCCGCGGGGCCCGTAGTGGAAGGTCGCGTTCTCCCATACGAACCAGTCCCAGGCGTGGAACGCGTTGCAGCGGTCGACGATCGCCGCGGCGGTGGTGTGGTCGGGGAAGACGAGGTGCGGGATCGGGTAGTCGGTCGGCGTGATCGTGCCGCCCTGGCCGGTGGTGAAGCGGATGCCGGGCGCCCAGCGCGACAGGGCGTTCGCGATGACGTCGGAGGCGAGGAAGCCCTTTGGGCCGCCGCCGCCCAGCGGCGAGTCGCCGCGGGTGCCGGGGAGGCCGTGGCGGCCGTAGACGGCGAGCTCGGCCATCGACGCGCCGTACTTCGTTCCCGACGCGCCGGCCGGAGCGGCGGGGTAGGCGAGCACGATCTCCGCGCGGCGGGTCCCGGGCGGGGCGGCGAACGGGATGCGGGTGCCGTGCGGGTTGCCGCCGGCGCCGGTCATCCCGGGCCCGGACTGCGTGTCGCCGTCGAGGTCGGTGAAGAACTCGTAGAGGAAGAGCCATGCGTTGTCGACGTTCTGCGGGTTGACCCAGCGGCCCTCGATCTCGCCGAGCTCGATGCCGCCGGCGGCGTAGGCGATGCCGATGTGCGGGCGGCCGGGACCGGTGGACCACGGGTAGCTGTCGATCCGCAGGTCGATGACCGGGCCGATGCCGGCGCCGTCGACCGCGCCCCAGACCTGCGAGGCGTCGAACGGGTTCCAGCCCTGCCGGATGACGATCTGGCGCTGCAGCGGCCGGCCGCCCCAGCGGCCGAGCTCGCGGTCGACGTAGATCTCGCGGGCGGTGGCGATGTCCTCGAGCGCGGCCATCATGCCGACGGCCTGCGGCGTGACGCGGCCGCCTCCGTCGGTCGAGACGGGCATCTGCTGCAGCCGCCCCTCGAAGCGCGTCGCGCCGCCTGGGCCCAGGACGCGGAACCCGTCGAAGAGGCCCTCGCGCCCAACGTCACGCAGGCCGCGCATGAGGGTGCACGACGCGCCCTTGAAGCCCCCCGGCGCGGACGTCGACCACGTGAGGTCCGCGGGGACGTTCCCGACGTCGGGCTCGTCGTCGGCCCACCGGACCTGGGTGCCGTCGGGACGGTCCACCACGATCGACAGGCGGTCGTCAGGAAGCGGCCCGAGGCCGCGGGGGGTGCCGGACGGGTCGGGGTAGTCCGCGGGCGGGAGGAGGAGCGGGAGCGTCATGCGGTCAGGTCGATCGGGGCGCCGACCCAGGCGGACGCGTCGGCGAGCAGCGGCCGGGCGACGGCGGCGGTGCAGAGCGCCACGGGGTCGGCCGGGGCCATGGCGGCGGCCCAGCGCCAGGTGACGGTGACGCCGTCGGGGGCGGCGACGACCTGGCCGCCGACGTCGGCGAGCAGGTCGGGGTCGGCGTCGGCGATGCGGAGCACGAGCTCGATGCGGCCGTCGGCGAGCAGGACGTGCCGCTCGACCTCGATGCCGAGCGGCACCGGGCTCAGAGCTCCGTGCCGGGCGCCGTGACCTCCACGGGTTCCGGTGCGGCGGCGGGCGCGAGGGCGTGCTCGATGAGCAGGCGCGCCTCGCGGCGCTGATCGTCGGCCGGCACGTCGGTGGGCCAGGCGAAGACGATGAGCGTGTCCGCGCCGTCGGCGCGGGCGTCGCCGGCCACGGTGGCGAAGCAGTCCGGGGCGGTCTCGGCGACGCGGACGGTCAGGACGAAGCCGTCGGGCGTCTCGAGGTGCGACTCGATGGTGAGGCTCGGGGTGCTCATGGTGTGGCTCCTAGACGCCGAGGGAGTAGACGACGGACGCGTTGAAGTCGCCCGCGCCCTGGGCGACGAGCGCGACCGCGAAGGTGCGCCCGAGCGTCGTGTTGATCGACGCGGCGGTGCCCTGCGAGCTAACGATGTTGTTCTGGGCCCCGCCCAGGTTCTGCGTGAGGCCGGGTCCGATGTCGATGTGGAAGAACCCGGTGAGCCCGGCTGCGATCGAGAACTGGGTGAGGTGCGGAGCGCCGCCGAGCCCCAGCGGGATCGTGCGGAACTGAAAGAGCATCGTGGCGCTCTGGGCGTTGGCGGTGATCCAGAGGGAGAGGCGGAGGGTGCGGCCGTTTACGTTGGTCACCGTGGGGCTGACGACCGTCGCGCTCCGCACGGCCGCGGCGAGGAGTTGTGCCTCCTGCACGCCGCGGCGTCGCTCCCAGGTGGTGCCGTTGAAGACCGACTGGCGTGCGTCGACGGTCGGCTGCGCGTTGTTGGCGTCCGTGTCGGTCGGGACGGCGGCGGGGCCGAACTCGGTGTCGACCGGGACCGCGGCCGCGCGGAGCTCGGTGTTCGTCAGAGGGGTGCTGACCTGGGCGCGGAGGGTGTCGACCGCGGTCTTCACGGCGTCGACGGCGGTCTTGACCGGCGTGTCGGCGGTCGGGAGCGGGCTGGCGGTGGAGACGTCGGTGGCGCCGCCGTCGACGCCGAACGTGGTCTTCGTGCGCTGGACGTGGACGCCCGGCGTGACCTCGTCGGTGGCGACCTGGCGGGTACCGCCGGCGGCGTCCCTGATCTGGATGTTGTCGGCCATCGGGTGGTCTCCGGGGGTCAGTCGTCGGGGTTCTGCAGGTAGCGCGGCGTCGCGTAGACCGTCGCGGTGAAGGCGTCGTTGGGGACGGCGTCGCTGCCGCTGCGGAGGTCGTCGCGGAAGGTGCCCATGACGACGCGCACCGGGCGGCCTGCGCGGCCGGACGGGGGCAGCAGCGGGCGGTCGCCCTCGGGGATGAACGCGCCGGTGAAGCCGTCGGGGGTGGTGCGCTCCGCGCGGCCGGTCGCGATCGCGGCCGTGCGCCCGGGGTGCAGCAGCCGGTCCGGCGCGCCGGTGCCGGAGGCGACGAAGTCGCGGAACGTCAGCGCGTTGGGCGGTGCGCCGGCGATCGCGGCGATCAGGCTGGCCGGTGCTGCGGGGATGGGCGGGGTCCACGTGCCGGTGGTGTGGCCCTCGATGTCGCCGATGACCTGGTCGCCGGCGACGCGGAGGCGGACCTGCCGTGCAGCGGCGCCCCAGACGAACCCGTTGGGCAGCGTGATCGTCGAGCCGAAGAGGACGCGCGCGCCGGCCTGCACGTACACGCCGAGCAGGTAGGGGACGCCGTCGCCGCGGACGTACTCGAGGCCGACGCCCCACGCTCCGGCGGGCGCGGCGGTCCCGGCGCCGCTGCGGGAGTAGGAGAACGCTTCGTGCCCGGCGGCGTTGGCGAGGTACATGCCGATCGGGCTGGTGTCGGCGAGGCCGGTGTCGACGAGGCTGACCTCGGCGGTGATCTCGACGCTCGAGGACGGGACGCCCAGGCCGACGCGTCGCCATGCGCCGGCGGGTCGGGTGGCGCCGAACGCGATGCGGGTGAAGTCGGGCCCGGGGCCGGCGCCGAGCCAGGTGCCGCCGACACCGGCGGCGGATCCCGTGAGCGCGCCGTCGCCGGTCGCGGCGTCCGCGGCGACGATGACGCCGGAGAGCACCTCGTTCGAGGCGTACGCGACGGCGGACTGCTCGGTCGGGATCAGCAGCAGGACGTCGATCGAGAGCGGCGCGGCGGCCGGGGTGAGCCGCTCGACGATGCCGTCGAGCGCGTCGCGGACGGTCACGATGCCCAGGTCGACGAGCACCCAGCCCGCGGACGGGGTGACGGTCTGGGCGTTGGCGGACATCCCGGACTCCCGCGCCCCGCCGGACCACCGCAGCCGCAGCGTCGCGGCGCCGGAGTCCGCACGGACGCGTACGAGCACCCGGTACTGGCCGGTCACCGCCAGAGGCGGGCCGGCGGACGTGCGCAGGTAGGCAGCGGTCTCCCACCGCCCTGCCGGGGTGCTGGCCGCGGAGGCGGGAACGCGGCGCACGCCCGCCGCGCGGACGGCGCCGGCGATCGGCTCTTCGGTGACCCCGACGACGGGCAGCAGGTCGGCGGCGGCGACCTGCACACCGGTCGCCCTGGTGGCGTCGTCGGGCTGGTCGATCGCGTAGAGCAGCGCGGCCTGCCCGGTCGCCGCGTCGCTGTAGCGCAGCTCGGCGAGCGCCGGGACGTCGCCGGGGACCTGCAGCGCGTCGAGCGTCACGAGGCGCTGCCCGGCGACCTTCGTCGCGGTGCCGATCGACCGCTTGGCGCCGCGGCCGAACGGGGCGCAGGTGAGCGAGAGCTCGAGGGTGGTGCTGTCGGCGACGTAGAACCGGTCGTCCCACGTCGGGCCGTTCTGGTCCTGGCCGATGAGGACGTCGTAGGTGATCCGCTCGTTGCCGTCGAAGACGCGGACGGCGGTCCCGCCGTTGCGGTGGAACGCGGCGATGATGCCCTCGAGGTCGCGGATCATCGGCGGGAGCGGCGACCCGTCGTTGCTCGCGCGGCGCACGGTGCCGGTCCAGCCGGGGAGGTCGCCGTCGCCCTCGGTCTCGGGCGCGGCGGCGCCGAAGTCGTGCGTGACGTTCCACCACTCGTCTTCGGGCCGCTCGAGCGCGACCTTGATCGAGATCTCGCGGTTGCCGTACCGGCGCGATGCGGGGGCCTGCCCTTCGCTGCGGGCGGCCCAGACGACGTCGGACGGCGGGGACGGGGTGCGCGTCTCCATGACGCGGCAGCCGCCGCGGCGGGCGAGGGTCGGGAGGACCATCGGCGATCCGCCGGTCGGGGTGAGGATCCAGCGCTCCATCAGATGCCTCCGAGGTTGCGGCCGGCGACCGCGGGGGTGCCGCCGGCGTTGAAGAGCTGCGAGCCGATGGACCCGGACATCACGCGTGCCAGCGCCCGGACGATGTCGCCCTGGCTGATCCGCTGGCCGACCTCGGCGCGCTGTGCGGCCTCGAGCGTCTGGCGCTGCAGGTCGACGAGCGCGTTGGTCTGGGCGGTGAGCTCTTCGAGGGCGGTCGTGTTCGCCTTCTGGGCCTCGCGGGCGGCCTTGAGGTCGCCGAGCGCGCGGGTGGCGTCGGCGCGGCCGTCCTCGCCGCGCCGCATGGCTTCGTCGTAGCGCCGCTGGGCATCGGCCTCGCGGCGCTTCGCGACGGCGACGTCGTCCTCGGTTGTCTCGGTGAGGTCGGCGACGGCGGCGTCGAAGTCGAGGATCTCGGCCGCGCGCTGGTTGTCGAACTCGCGGAGGCCCTGGGCGGCCGTCGCCATGGCTTCGGCGGCCTGGCGGAGGTAGTCGCGGGTCGTGGCGTTGTCGTTGCTGCGGTTCGCGGCCTTCGCCTCGTCGAGCACACGCTGCGCTTCGCGGACCTGGTCTCCGGCCACCTGGCGGTCGTCGTCCCGGCTGCCGGTCAGCGCGGCGAGCGCACCGCGGACGCCGAGTCGGGACGCTCGGTCCTCGGCGGCCAGGCGCGTCCGGTCGCGCTCGAGGGCGATGAGGGACTCGGTCGCCTCGTCGCCGAACGTCTTGGCGGCCTCCTTCGCGGCGTCGAGCGCTTCCTTGTTGACGTCGAGCGCGGCCTTGCGGGCCTCGGCCGTCAGGCCCTTCGTGTTCTGGACGATGCCGCGGCGCTCTTCCTCGAGGCGGTAGCGCTCGCCGAGCGCGGCGTTCGAGGCGGTCGTGGCGCCGGCGATGCGGGCCTCGCGACCGGCGATCGAGTCGGTGTCGGTGCCCGCGCGGTTGAGGTCCCGCTCGACGTTCGCGTAGGTCGTCGAGATGCCCGCAAGGCGCTGGCCGGAGCGCGCGGCATCGCGGGCGATCCGGAACCCGACCTGCTCGGAGACGGCCTGCAGGGCCTTCGCGATGCGGGCGTTCGCCTGTGCGTCGCCGCCGCGGTTCGTGCGGGTGGCGAGGTAGCGTTGCAGGCCGATGAGGCGGTCCTCGGCGAGGTTCGCGAGGGTGCGGTCCAGGACGGACAGGTTCCGGTCGGTCGTCGACTTCAGGACCGCGTCGACGCGGCTGCCGACGCGACCGGTCGGCGGAGCGACGGTCGACTTGCCGACGACGACACCGCCGCGGGCGAAGCGCTGCACGACGCCGCCGCCGCGGAGCCGCTGGCCGATGAGGCTGGCCGGGTTGAACGCGGCGCCGTTGCGCCACGTCTCGAGGTGGAGGTGCGGCCCGGTCGACCGGCCGCTGTTGCCGGACCGGGCGATCGTCTGGCCGCGACCGACGCGCTGACCGACGCGGACGCCGACGGACGACAGGTGCGCGTAGAGCGACGACAGGCCGCCGCCGTGGCTGACGCGGGTGTTGGTGCCCCAGCCGCCGGGGTCGGGGATGCCGGCGAGGACCATGCCGTCGTGGATCGACCGGACCGGGGTGCCGACGGGCACGCCGTAGTCGATGCCCTTGTGCATCCGGCCGCCGCGCATGCCGTAGCCGGAGGTCTGCGGCCCGGTGACGGGGCGCATGACGGTGGCGCCCGGGCTGCGGCGCGGGGCGCGGCTGGATCCGCTGGCGGTGGCGCGCCGGGCCGTGCGCTCGCGGCGCCGGATCTGCGAGGCCGTGAGCGCGGTCTCGACGAGACGATCCGTCTGGCCGGAAACCGAGGCGAGGTGGATGTGCGGGACGCCGTTGCCGGCGCCGGACCGGCCGATGGTCTGGCCGGCGGTGACGCGGTCGCCGGCCTTGACGGACCGGGAGGCGAGGTGGGTGTAGAACCACTGCTTGCCGGGGGCGTTGGTCTTGATCGTGGCGGTGTAGCCGTCGATCTGGCGCTTGCCGCCGCTCCACGAGCCCGCGGCCTTCGTGATGGTGCCGGAGGCGATCGCGCGGACGCCGGTGCCGATCGGAACGCCGAGGTCGATGGCGCGCATCGACTGCCAGTTGCGCGGACCGTTGACGCCGTTGTGGGTGCCCTGGCCGGGGCGGCCGAGGACCTTGCCGCGGCGCGCGAGCGGGTAGACGAGGCCGTTCCCGGCGGCCTTGCGGGAGATGCCGCCCTCGCGGACGGTCAGCTGGCGTTCGCGGGTGAAGGTGTCTCGGGCCTCGTCGAGCTCCTGGCGCAGCGTGGCGAGGTACGGGTTGCCGAGCAGCCGGGTGTCGGCGCGCGTCCAGTTGGCTCCGCGATCGAGGCCGGCGGTCAGGCCGGCCGACATCGCGTTGCGGGCGCGGGTCTCGGAGTCCTGCAGCCGGACGCGCTCCTGGATCGTGACGGACCGCTCGTCCAGCGGAGTGCGGACGACCCGGGTGCTCCCAGAGTCCTTGTCGCCCTTCGCCTCGGCTTTCGCGCTGGTGCTCGTGCCGACCGAGACCTTCTTCCGGCCCCATGCGTACTGCTTGTCGCGACCGCGCCAGTCGTAGAAGTCGATCCGCTTGCCCTTGATGGCGCCTCCGGTGTCCTCTGCGGAGAACTTGCCTCGGTAGCCGAACGGGTTGGGCCAGATCCCCGTCTTCGTCTTGAGCGGGATGACCGTCGGGTCGACGGCCACGATGTACTTCTGCGGGGCGTTCTTAAGGTTGATCCCGGTGCGCGTGACGCCGGTCCCGTTCATGGTGTTCCACGGCGGCCCGTAGGCCGTGGAGACGAAGCCGCCGCGGGCGAACCGCTGAACCTTGCCGCCCTCGCGGAAGTGCGGCACCTGCTGGTTGACGTCGACGTGTTCGCCGGCGGCGCGGCGCTCCTGGCTGTCTTCGGTCCAGACCTTCGACCGCGCGGGCAGCATGGCGAAGACGTTGTCGGCGGCGACGCGCTCGCCGGGGACGGTCCATGTGCGGCCGCCGGGCTCTTCGATCTGCTCGCCCGACGAGATGAGGGCGGGCACGAGCCCGCCGCCCTGATAGCGGGTGATGACGCCACCGCCGCGGTTTCCGCGGAGGCGGTCTATCAGGCTCTTGCCGCCCTCGATGAGGGGGCCGAGCGGGTTGCTGTTGGACCTGAGCGGATCGAGGGCGCGGCCGCGCGCGTCCTTCTTCCCTTCGTTGTTGTCTCCCAGGATCAGGCGGTCGAGCGCGTCGCCGACGAGCTTCGACACGCCGGCTGCGGCGGCAGCGCCGATCGAGACGCCGAGCGCCCGGCCGAGGATGCCGCCCGCGATCTTCATCTTGCTGAGCAGCCCGCCGCCCTTGCCCTTGCCCTTCCCCCCGCCGTTGCTGATCGCGCCGTCGCGACCGAGCGCGTCGCTGGCGCGCTCCGCGGCGACGTCGCCGAGCTCGAGGCCGAGGATGCCGCCCAGCGCCTTGCCGACGGACCCCATGCGGCCGCGGACGCCGCCACGGGTGAGCGAGCCCTCGCGGGAGAGCCCGCGGCGGCCGCGGCTGGTGGCGGAGTCGGCGAGCGCGTCGCCGAGCTCGTTCCCGAGCTGGGTGCCGGCGGTGCGGCCGACGCCGGTGAGGCGTCCGAGGCCGCGCAGGAGGCTGCTGACGCCCGTGACGGCGCCCGCGAAGCGGATGCCCTTGATCGCGACGCCGACGCCGACGATCGCGGCGGCGGCCTGTGCGAGCTCGGGGTGCTTGCCGCCGAAGTCGCCAGCGGCCTCGGCGAGGTCGCCGATGACCTTGACGGTCGGCTTCGCGGCCTCCCACGCGCCCTCGAGGCCGGGGATGACCTTGTCGGCGAGGACGTTCGCGAGACCGTTCTCGAACTCGCGACGGAACGCCGTGATCTTCGCCTTCGACGTGCCGCCGAGGTCGTCGCCGAGGCGCTTGGCGGCGCCGGATGTCTTGCCCAGCGCGCTGCGGGCGGGGTCGAGTCCGAGGATGGCCTGCTCGCCGATGTCCTCGAACATCGAGCCGAAGAGCGCGACGCCCGCGGTCTCGCGCTTCACGGGATCGCTGACGCCGCGGAGCGCGGCCATGATCTCGCTCGTGGCCTGCTTTGCGGCGGGGCCGCCGGCCTTGATCTTCTGGGCGTACGCGTCGGCGTCGAGACCGATCGCCTTGTACGCGTCCTGCGAGGCGGTCGACCCGTCGACGGCCCGGATCGAGAACTCCTTGAAGGCGTCGCCGATCTTGTCGACGGAGTAGATGCCTTCCTCGGCGCCTTCGACCAGGAGGCTCGTGAAGTCGCGGGCGTTCAGCCCGAGCGACTTCATCGGCTCGGCGTACTCGTTCAGGGTGTCGAGGAACTCGCCGCCCTTGTCGGCGCCGCGCTGGTAGCCGGTCGTGATGAGGTCGAACGCCTCTTCGACGTCTTTCGCCATCCCGTTCTTGACGAGAGCGCCGACGGTGCGGGTCGTTTCCTGCGCCTCGGCGCCGAACGCCTGCTGCAGGTTCAGGGTGTTGCCGGTGATCCGCTCGAGGTCGGCCTTCGACGTGTCGGCGATCCGCGAGATGTTCTGGCCGACGGCGGTGACGGCGTCGTTGACCGACTCCATCGACTCGCCGTAGGCCTTGGAGTACAGGGTGCCCGCGACGCGGCCGGCGCGCCGTGCGTCGACCGCGGTGAGGCCCATGCGGGCCTTCAGGTTCGCGCGGCCGGCCTGGATGTCGAGCGCACCGTTGATTCCCTGCGAGAGGGCGGCGCCGACGATCGCGCCGCCGGCGAGGGCGCCGCCCTTGAGCTTGCCGCCCAGGCGCGAGCCCTCCTGCTGGACGTCGTTCAGCTTCTCCTGGGCGCCGCGTGCGGCGTCGAGCTTCTTCTCGAGCTGGACGGCCCCGAGGGCGACCTTGCCGTAGTTGGTGCCGAGCTTCGTCGACTCGACGACCGCGCGCTTCTCGGCGGCGGTCAGCTGGTCGAACTCGGACTGTGTGTAGCGGGCAGCCCCGCCCAGGTCCTTGAGGTCGACGCCGGCGGCCTTCGCGGCTGCGCCGGCGCGCTCGGTCTGCTTCTCGGTCCGCTGGACGGTCCGCGCGAAGCCGAGCAGGGGCTTCGACGCGGCGTCAGCCAGCTCGACGTTGAGTGCCCAGGAGAGACCGCGGTTCATGGGTTAGGCGGCGTAGCCGTCGGACGTGTGGCGCTCGGGCTGCTGGTGCTGCTGCACGAGCGCCGCCTCGCGAATCAGCGCGTCGCTGAGCTGCGGGTCCATCTGGAGTCCCTTCTCGATGGGGACGCCCAGGTGGACCTGCAGCGCAACGACGGCGCGGATCATGCTGCGTCCGTGCTCGCCGTCGTAGGGTTCGGCTCCACGAGCCCCAGGACGGTGCCGACGACGCGCGAGATGGCGCGGGACCCGGCGTGCTCGTCGATCAGCTTCAGCGGCGGCGCGGCGCCGTCGGGGTCGACGAGCAGCTCGACGATGAGCTTGCGGTTGACGTCCCGCCACTTGGCGGCGTGGTCGTCGATGTCCTTCTGCAGTTGCGTGAGGACCTCGTCGTCGGTCGTCTCGTCGATGCGGGCCTGGCGCAGCTGCAGGCGGTCGGCGAAGTCGCCGAGCGTGGCGCGCTCGTCGAGCAGCTTGCCGAGCTTGGAGCGCAGGAGGTTGGTGTAGGGGCGCGTCGTGTACGTGACGTCGCCGAGCGGCACGTCGTAGGTGTCGGGCTCGAGCGAGAGGGCGATGCGGGTCATGGGCGTGGGTCCTGTGTCTGAGCCCCGGAGGGCGTGGAGTCGTTGTCGGCGTCCACGAGGACGACGACGTGCAGTCGGCCGTGGGTGGCGGCTGCGTCGGTGAGGAAGGCGGCGAGCTCGGCGACGTCGTCGCCGGTCGCGGGGTGGTGGACCCCGAGGAAGGTGAGCTCGTACTTGGCGGCGTCGAGCCACTGCCGGGCCCGTCGTCCGCGGGTCTCCATGCGGCTCGCCGCGGCGCGCGCTGCTTCGATCAGGCGCGCCGCGTCGGTAGCCACGGTCGCTAGACCGTCGGCGGGAGGACGATCCCGGTCGCGCGGTTGTTGACCCACTCGGCCTGGATGTCCTGGCCGGCCGCGTTGACGTGCGCGGACCACGAGACCTCGGTGTCGATGCGGTCGTCGCGGTTCATCGACCGGTCGCCGGCCGGGCGCTGCACGGCGCGGAACATCGAGAACCGGAAGAGCTCCGCGACGGGCGGCGTCGTCGCCATGGCGCGGCCGTCCGTCTCGAAGACGAGCTGCTCGGCCGTGAGGATCCGCATCTTCGCCTCGCGGTTCTGGTCGAGTCCGGAGAACCCGGCGGTGCCGGTGATCTGGCGGCGG
>WLOB01000100.1 GCA_009699505.1 Actinomycetota bacterium
CGAGGTCGTCGGGCGTCGCCTCGACGCCCGTCTCCTCGAGCACCGCCTTGCGGGTGTGCTGGATCTTCGCGTCGAGCTCCTGCACGGAGCGCGGCACGTGGACCGCCCAGGTGCGATCGCGGAAGTGGCGACGGATCTCGCCCTGGATGTTCGGCACCCCGAAGGTGATGAACCGGTGACCGGTGGACGCGTCGAAGCGGTCGATGGCCTTGACGAGGCCGAGCATGCCGGCCTGTTGCAGGTCGTCCATGTCCTGCCCGCGCCCCGAGTACTTGCGGGCGATGGACCGGACGAGGGGGACGCAGCGCTCGGCCAGCTGCTCGCGGGCCAGGAGGTCGCCGTCGTCGTGGTAGCGGCGCAGCAGATCGTTGTCGATCCGCTCGCGGCGGGATGCCTCTTGCAGCATGGGTGCTCCTTCGTGGATCTCCGGGGGTCGGGAGCTGTCCACGGGGACGAGGGGACCCGTCACCAAGGCACCGCACCTGCGTTTCCTGCCACCTCGACGGCCGAGGGGGTCCCGGCGACACCGACTCCGCCCGCTCCGGTTCAACAGAGCGTTCGCGGCCGGCAGCTGATGGGTCGTCCGTCGCTGCAAGACACACCAAAGCACATGGGCGGGGAGCTCTGCAACCCGGATGCGTCGGCCGAGATGTCCACATTCCAACGGACTTTCCGGCCATGAATGGCTCCCCGGAGGGGTGGGTAGTCGCGCGCCGTCCGGGTCGCGGCACGCCACGACGTAGGCTGCGCCGATGCCCGACGCGCCCGCCGTGGCCCCCGCCTCCCCCGTCCGCTTCGGCCTGCTCGGCTACGGGTTCGGCGGGCGGATCTTCCACGCGCCGCTCATCGCGACGGCGGACTCGAGCGAGCTCCTCGGCGTCGTCACGTCGTCGCCGGAGCGCCGGGCGACCGTCGAGCGCGAGCACCCCGGGACGGCCACGTACGGGTCGCTGCGGGAGCTGGCCGACGCGGGGGTCGAGGCCGTCGCGATCTCCACGCCCGCGGACACCCACTCGGCGCTGACGGACGAGGCGCTGCGCCTCGGCCTGGCCGTGGTCTGCGACAAGCCGTTCTCGACGGAGCCCGCCGCCGCACGGTCCACCGCGGCGCTGGCGGAGGAGCGCGGGCTCGCCCTCAGCCCGTACCAGAACCGACGCTGGGACTCGGACTTCCGCACGGTCGCCGCGCTCGCCCGCGACGGGTCGCTCGGGACGATCACCCGCCTCGAGTCCCGGTTCGAGCGCTACGCGCCCGGGAGCGGACCGGGCGTCGCCGGCGGCGGAACGCTGCTGGACTTCGGGGCGCACCTCGTCGACCAGGCGCTCCTGCTGCTGGGGCCGGTCGTCGCGGTCCACGCCGAGCTGCGCCTGCGCGACTCCGGCCTGGACGACGACGTCTTCGTGGCGCTGCACCACGAGGGCGGCGCGCGGTCGCACCTCTGGGGCGGCTGGCAGCAGTTCGCCCCGGGCCCGCGGTTCCGGGTGACCGGCACGGCCGGGACCCTCGTCGTCGACCACGGCGACACGCAGGAGGACCGGCTCGTCGCGGGCGACACCCCCGCGTCGCGCGGCGACGCGTGGGGCACCGAGCCCGCGGACACCCACGCGACGCTGTGGACCGCCGACGGCCCCCGGCCCGTCCCACTCGAGCGCGGGCGGTGGGACGCGTTCTACCCGGCGTTCGCGGCGGCTGTCCGGGGGACCGGCGCGGTGCCGGTGGACGCCCGCGACGCGGTCGCCACCGCCGTGGTGCTGCAGGCCGCACGGGAGAGCGCGGCCTCGGGGGAGACGCGGCGGGTCGCCGCGACGTAGGACGCTCGAACGCCGACCGTCCCGCGACCGGCACCCGGCCCGCGCCGGCGGCGCCCGGGCCCGCGACCGCTCAGTCGCCCGCCACGGGCGAGGCCGGGCCGACCGCCTTCGCGTCGCGCTGCAGCGACGTGCCCTCGATGTCGACGTTCGGGACGATCCGGTCCAGCCAGCGCGGGATCCACCAGGCGTGCCGGTCCATCACGGACATGAGCGCGGGGATCAGCGTCATGCGGATGAGGAACGCGTCGATCAGGATGCCCGTCGCGAACGCCACGCCGATCGACTTGACGATCGGGTCCGTCGGCAGGATGAAGCCCGCGAAGACGGAGATCATGATGAGCCCGGCCGCGGTGACGACGCGGGCGCTGTGGCGGAAGCCGTCCCGCACCGCGTCCTGCGCCGAGGCGCCGTGCGAGAACTCCTCGCGCATCCGGGAGACCAGGAACACCTGGTAGTCCATCGCCAGGCCGAAGATCACGCCGATGATGAGGATCGGCAGCAGGCTGACCAGGGGACCGGTCTGCGACACGCCGATGAGGCTCGCGCCGACGCCCTCCTGGAAGATCAGCGTCACCACGCCGAACGACGCCACGATGGTCAGCAGGAAGCCCGCGATCGCCGTCAGCGGGACGAGGATGGAGCGGAACGCGATCAGGAGCAGCACGAGCGCGAGGCCGACGACGACCGCCAGGTAGGGGATCAGCGAGTCGCTCATCCGCTGCGAGATGTCGATGTTCGTCGCGGTCTGCCCGGTCACCGCGACCTTCGCGCCGCCCTCCCGCTCGATGTCGCCCGCCCGGCCGCGGATGTCGCGGACGAGGTCCTCCGTCGCGGTCGCGCTCGGGCCGCTCGACGGCGTCACCTGGATGATGGCGAGGTCCTCCTGCGGGTTGAGCACCGGCGGCGCGGCCGTCGCGACGTCGTCCAGCCCGCCCAGGTCCCTCGCCGTCGCGGACGCGACCGCCTGCGGGTCGCGGACGCCCTGCAGGTCGGCGACGACGGTCAGCGGACCGTTGAAGCCGGGGCCGAAGCCGGTCGAGAGCAGGTCGTAGGCCTTGCGCTCCGTCGTCGCGGGGCCCTTGTCGCCGTCGCCCGGGAGCCCGAGGCGCATGTCCAGCGCCGGGATCGCCAGGGCGATCAGGGCGAGCGCGACGACGCCGATGGCGACGAACCGGCGCCGGACCACGAGCGCGATCCAGCGGGCGCCCATCGTCGGCCCGGTGCCCGCCGCCTCGTCGTGCGCGTCCTCCGTGAACGTCTTGCCGCGGACCGCGCGGTGCCCGGCCACGGCGAGCAGCGCCGGCGTCATCGTCAGGCTGAGGAGGACCGCGAAGGTGATCGTGAAGGCCGCGCCGAGGCCCATCTGCGCGAGGAACGGGACGCCCGTGACCGTCAGGCCGACGAGCGCGATGACGACGGTCGCGCCGGCGAAGACGACGGCGCTGCCGGCGGTGCCGACGGCCTTGGCGATCGACGCCTCGATCTCCATCCCGTCCGCGACCTGGGTGCGGTGACGGGAGAGGATGAACAGCGTGTAGTCGATGCCGACCGCCAGGCCGAGCATCGCCGCGATCGTGATGGAGGTGTCCGCGAGGTCCGTGAACCCGGACGCCAGCGTGATGCCCATGGCACCGACCGCGACGCCGAGGACGCCGGTGAGGATCGGCAGGCCGGCGGCGAGGAGGGACCCGAAGGTGATCGCCAGGACGACGAGCGCCACGGCGATGCCGATGACCTCGCCGATCGGCGCCTCCGCCTCGACGGTCGCGGCGCTGCCGCCGTACTCGACCTGCAGCCCCGCCTCCGTGGCGGCCTCGGTCGCGCGCTCGATGGCGGCGGTCTCCTCCTCCGTCACGTCCTGCGGGTTGGCGCCGAACTGGATCGAGCTGTACGCGATCCGGCCGTCCTCCGAGACCGCCTTCGTCGCGAACGGGTCGCCGGCCGAGGCGACCTTCGGGACCTTCGAGAGGGCGGCGACGCTCTCCTCGATCGCGGCCCTGCGCTCCCCGGAGGTGAGGCGCTCGCCGCTCCCGGCGGCGAAGACGACGGTGCCCGACGCGTCGTTCGGGTTCGTGCCGGGGATCCGCTCCGACACGAGCTCGGCCGCGTTCTGCGACTCGGTGCCGGGGATCTTGAACTCCGTCGTGAACGTGCCCTTGAAGGCGACGGTGAGACCGCCGAGGACGACGAAGAAGACGAGCCAGCCGGTCAGGACGGTTCGGCGACGCCGGGCGGAGAACGCACCGAGTCGGTGCAGGAGGTGGGCCATGGGGTGATCCGCGTTCGGGGTGTGGGAGTGAGGGGGAGCGCACCGGCCGCCGTGGGGGCGGCGCCGGCCCGGAGCGAGACGCAAGGTAGCGCAAAGTCGCATGATCATGCAACTTCACGTGACCACGCAAGATCGCTATGGTCTGCGCATGTCGTCCCCCGACACCACGGACCGGCGCCCCGGGCTCCGCGAGCGCAAGAACCGCCGCACCCGCCGGGCCATCGTCCGGGCGACCGCCGAGCTGACGATCGAGGGCGGCTACGCGTCGGCGACCATCCCGCGGATCGCGGAGCGCGCCGACGTCGCCCCCCGCACGGTGTCGACGTGGTTCCCGACGAAGGACGAGATCCTCTTCGAGAAGACGGGCGACGCCGTCGGGCGCGGGACGGCGCACCTGCGCGAGGGCTCGGGGTCGGTGGTCGACCGCGTGGAGTCCTGGCTGGCCGAGGAGACCGAGCACCACCCCGCCCCGGACCCCGAGATCGCCCGCCTGCGGCGGTCGGCGATCGAGCACGACCCCGAGCTCCGTGCCCGCGAGCGGCAGCTGTGGGACCGGCTGCAGGCCGAGCTCGCCCGCGCGGTGGCCCGCGAGACGGACGGCTCGCCCGACGACATGGGCCCGCAGGTCTTCGCGGGTGCTGCGATGGGCTTCCTGTGGACGCTCGGCTCCCTCGCACGCGACGACGACCTGCGGGACGGCGAGGCCCTGCTGCGCGAGGGCTTCGCGCTCCTGCGCGCCACGCTGACCGCCGTCTCCGCCGGGTCGGTCGCCTAGGCGAGCCCTGCGACCCGCGGCGCTCCACCACGTCGGCGGTGGCGATCCGGCGCTCCCGCGCTCAGGTCCCGACCGGGCCCTCCGACCGCGTCCCCGGTCCCCGCCGCCCCGGGTCGGCGGGCCACCAGAAGCGCGGGCCGACGAGGGTGACGAGCGCGGGCACCAGCACGGTGCGCACGAGCAGCGTGTCGAGCAGGATGCCGAAGCCGACGACGATGCCCAGCTGCGTCAGCGTGATGATCGGCAGCACGCCGAGGACCGCGAAGACCGCGGCCAGCAGGACCCCGGCGCTCGTGATGACGCCACCGGTGCGCGCCAGCGCGGTGACGATGGACCGGCGGGTCGACGCGCCGGCCGCCTCCTCCCGGGCCCGCGTCACGAGGAAGATGTTGTAGTCGACCCCGAGCGCGACGAGGAACAGGAAGCTCAGGAGCGGCACGGGCAGGTCCGTCCCGGGGAAGCCGAAGACGTGGTCGAAGGCCCACGTCGCCGCGCCCAGGGCGGCCGCCCAGCTGACGACGTTCGTCAGCGCGAGCAGGACCGCGGCCACCACGGACCGCAGCAGCGCGACGAGGACGAGCAGCACGACGGCCAGGACGAGCGGCACGATCAGCCGCCGGTCCGCGCTCGCGGCGGTCCGCTCGTCCAGGTCGGAGGCGTCCTGGCCGCCGACCCGCGCGTCGCCCGGGGCGTCGCCCAGCCGGTCGCGGAGGCGCTCCACCGTCGCGAGGGCGGCGTCGCTGCCGGGCGCGGCGCGCAGCCGGGCGTCGACCTGGGCGAGGCCGTCGCCGCGGCGACCGACCGTCGCCCCGGCGACGCCCGGGGTGGCGCGGGCGACCCGCGCGACCTCGCGCTCCGCGCCCGACCGGACGACGATCGCCGTGGGCTCCGACGCGCCGGCCCCGAACGTCCGGGCGATCGTCTCCTGCCCCAGGACCGACTCGGGTCGGTCGCGGAGCTGCTCGGACTGCGACAGCCCGACCTGCGAGCCCAGGCTGCCGAGCGCCAGGACGCCGAGGAGCGCGAGCGTCGCGAGGACCACCGGCAGCGGCCGGCTCGTGACCGCCACGCCGACCCGGGACCACGGGCCCGTCCGCGCGGGGTCCGGGTCGCCGAACCGGGGCACGATCGGCCAGAACAGCCGGCGCCCGAAGAGCAGGAGCGCCGGGGGCAGCAGGCCGAGGACGAAGACGACGGCGGTGACGATGCCCACCGACCCCGCCAGCCCGATGTTGCGGTCGAACGGCAGGTCGGCGAGCGCGAGGGTCGCGAGGCTGATCGCGACGGTGCCCGAGCTCGCCAGGATCGCCGGCGCCGCGTGCCGCAGGGCGTGGCGCATCGCGACGTGCCGCTCCTCGTGGCGGCGTAGCTCCTCGCGGTAGCGGGCGACGAGCAGGAGCGCGTAGTTCGTGCCCGCGCCGAAGACGAGGACGGAGACGATGCCCGTGGTCGACCCGTCGGCGACGAGCCCGGCGTGCCGGCTCAGGATCGCCAGCAGCGACGCGACGACGCGGTCGCCCAGCCCGATGACGACGAGCGGGACGAGCCACAGCCACGGGCTGCGGTAGGTGATGAGGAGGAGCAACGCGACGACGAGCGCGGTCACGCCGAGGAGCAGGCCGTCCGCGCCGTCGAAGACCTTCGAGAGGTCGACCTGGAACCCCGCCGGACCGGTGACCTGGGTGCGCAGGTCGGCCGGCAGGTCCTCCCCGACGGCGGCCCGGATCCGCTCGACGGAGCGCTCCTGGCGGTCCGCGCCGGCCCCGCCGCCGCCGCTGGGGACGGACGCCAGCGGCACGCTGAGGATCGCCGCCCGCGCGCCCGGGGCGTAGGTGGCACGGCCCACCTGCCCGCCGACGGCGAGCCGCCCGAGCGCGCGGCGGTCGTCGGCGATCCGCTCGCGGTCGGCCTGCGTCAGCGCCCCGTCCGCGCGGCTGTAGACGACGATCGCGGGCTGCTCGCGCGCCTGCGGCAGCCGCTCCTGCAGGCGCACGACCTCGGCGGACTCCGCCCCCGAGGGGAGCGACGCCGCGAGGTCGGACGTCGTGGCCGGGCTGCCGCCCAGCCCGAGGGCCAGGGCGGAGAGGACGAGGCCGACGAGCAGCGGGACGAGCTTGGACCGCCGCCCCGTGAGCAGCGCGATGACGGGGGCCAGGCGCCCCGTCGGGGTGCCGCCGGACCCGTCGGCCGCGTCGGGGGAGGACGACGGACCGGACGCCCCGGGGTCGCCCACCGGCGCGGGGTCGGGGCGGTCGGACGAGCGGGACGGCGCCATCAGTCAGTTCTATCATGGAATGATTCGGCGATAGAACTACGCCGGTCGGCCCGGTGCGGGACACTGCGGGGGTGCCGGACCACCAGAACGCCGCCGACCGGACGGCGCTCCTGCACCTCCTGCGGCGGCAGTCGGAGGAGGCCATCCGCTTCGCGGCGGTGTTCGGCGAGACCCACGGCCTGCACCAGACCGACGTCTCGGCGCTCGCCGCGATCGCCCACGCGACCTCCACCGGCGCGCCGCTCGGTCCCGGGGCGCTCGCCGAGACCCTGCACCTCAGCCGCCCGGCGACGACCGCGCTGCTCGACCGCCTGGAGCAGGCCGGCCACGTCGTCCGGCGCCCGGACCCCGCGGACCGGCGGCGCTCCGTCCTCGAGATGCAACCCGGCGCCAACGCGCTGGCGGCGGCCTTCTTCGGCCCGCTGGGCGAGGCGTTCGGCCGCGCCATCGAGCGCTACACGCCCGAGCAGCTCGAGGTCGTCGCCTCGTTCCTGCAGGACGTCACGGACGCGACGATCAGGACCCGCGAGGCCCTGACGCCGCGCCCCTGAGGGTTCTCAGCCCTTCAGCATCCGCTTCGTCGCGGCCATGAGGACCTTGCCGTAGCTCGACGGGATCGCGCGGACGACGGCGTCCATCGCCCTCGCGTCGTTGCCGACGAGCACGCGCACCTTGTTCGCCTCGACGCCCTTGACGATGATCCGCGCGGCCTCCGCGGGGTCCATCTTCAGGAGCTTCTCGCGGTACATCCGGTCCCGCGCCTCGTGCTTCGCGGTGATCTCGGCGCCGCTGTCCTTCGCGAACTGCAGCGCCGCGGAGCTGATGTTCGTCTTGATGCCGCCGGGGTGGATCGACGTGACGCCGACGCGGTAGCCGTCCTGCTCCATCTCCATGCGCAGGCACTCCGTGAAGCCGCGCACCGCGTACTTCGACGCGCAGTAGTGGCTCATCTCGGGCTGGGCCATGATCCCGTTGAGCGACGAGACGTTGACGACGTGCCCGTCGCCCGAGGCGATCAGGTGCGGCAGGAACGCCTGCGTCCCGTGGATGACGCCGAAGAGGTTGATCGAGAGGACGCGCTCGTAGTCCTCCCAGTCCGACTCGAGGACGGGCCGGGAGTGGGCGACGCCGGCGTTGTTGTAGATCTGGTTGACGCGGCCGAAGTGCTCGACGACCTCGGCCGCCCAGGCGAAGAACGCCTCGCGGTCGGCGACGTTCAGCGTCGTGATGAGGACGTCCGGGGAGCCGGCGGCCTTCGCGAGCGCGGAGGTCTCCTCGAGGCCCGCGGCGTTGACGTCCGAGATCGCCAGGCGCGCGCCCTTCGAGGCGAGCAGGAGCGCGAGGGCGCGGCCGATGCCGGAGCCCGCGCCCGTGATGGCGCAGACCTTGCCGTCGACCTTGCTCATGCGGCCACCGCCTCGGTGCCGGCGTCCGTCGGGGCCGGTGCGTCCTCGGGAGGCGCCGCGGAGATCGCGGGTGCGGGGTGCGACGTCGGCAGCGGGGCGCCCTTGCGAACGAACCGCAGGACCCCGTCGTCGACCTTCGCCTTGCGCAGGTGCTTCTCGTCCTCGCGGTAGCTCATCGCGAGGTGCCACGGGGCCGACGGGCCCTGCTTGGGCATCTTGTCGAGCGCGCGCAGGACGTAGCCGGCCTTGAAGTCCATGAGCGGCCGGGTCTCGACGTGCGCGTCGTCGTTGACCGGCACGGCGATCGCGTAGCCGCCCTCGTCCATCTGCGTCAGGACGCGGTTGAGGTACTTGCAGACGAGGTCGATCTTCAGCGTCCACGACGAGTTCGTGTAGCCGATGGCGAACGAGAAGTTCGGCACGCCGGAGCCCATGAAGCCCTTGTAGGCGAGGGTCTCGGGGATCTGGACGGGCTCGCCGTCCACGTCGAGCTCGAGGCCGCCGAAGAGCAGCATGTTCAGGCCCGTCGCGGTGACGATGACGTCCGCCGGGATCTCCTTGCCGGAGGCCGTCAGGATCCCCTTCTCGGTGAACCGCTCGATGCCGTCCGTGACGATGTCGGCCTGGCGCTTCTGGAACGCCCGGAAGAGGTCGCCGTGCGGGACGGCGCAGAGGCGCTGGTCCCACGGGTCGTACTTCGGGTTGAAGTGGACGTCGACGTCGATGTGGTCCGGCAGGAACTTCTTGTTGATCCCGCGGATCCACTTGCGCGCCTGACCGGGGAACTTCTGGCAGAACGCGTAGAGCAGGCGCTGCTGCTCGATGTTCTTCTGCCGCGTCAGACGGTGGCCGCGCGAGTCGCCGAACCACTTGCGGAAGCGGTCACCGATCGGGTCGGTCGACGGGAGGGGCAGCACGTAGGAGGGCGAGCGCTGCAGCATCGTCACGTGCGCGCCCTGCTTGGCGAGCGCCGGGACGAGCGTGACGGCGGTCGCACCGGAGCCGACGACGACGATCTCCTTGCCCTCCGCGTCGAAGTCCTCCGGCCAGAGCTGCGGGTGGATGATCTCGCCCGCGAAGTCCTCGGCACCCTGGAACGTCGGCGAGAAGCCCTCGTCGTAGCGGTAGTAGCCCGACGCGCAGAAGAGCCAGGAGCAGGTGAGCTCGAGCTCCTCGCCGGCGTGCTGCACGCGGACGGTCCAGCGGGCGTCGGCGGTCGAGAACGACGCCGACGTGACGCGGTGGTCGTAGCGGATGTGCTGGTCCACGCCGGTCTCGGAGGCCGCCTCGCGGATGTAGGCGAGGATGTCGCCGCCGTCGGCGATCGCCTTCTCGCCCGTCCACGGCTTGAAGTCGTAGGCGAAGGTCGAGAGGTCCGAGTCCGAGCGGATCCCGGGGTAGCGGAAGAGGTCCCACGTGCCGCCGCTGGCGGCACGGCCCTCGAGGAGCGCGAAGCTCCGCCCGGGGTGCCCCTTCTGCAGGTGCCGGGCGGCGCCGATGCCGGAGAGGCCCGCGCCGACGATCAGGACGTCGACGTGGGACGCGGCGGTGGCGGGGCTGGTGGGTGCGGCGGTCGGGGAGCTCATGGGCGTTCCCGCAGTCTGCCCGGGTCCGCCGCCGATTACCCGAGGCAACTGCCCACGATCGCGCCCGTCGATGTGCACGATGCCCAAGGCGGGAGCGTAGGCTGGGACGGTGTCCACCCCGGTCTCCCCCTGGCCCGCGCCGAGCCCCCGGATCGCGGAGCTCATCCGCGAGGGCTGCGGGCTCATGCTGTCGACCCCCGAGGACGTCGCGGGCGAGGTCGACGCGGTGACCCTCGCGCACACGGATCCGGCCGTCCTGGCCGACCCGTCGTTCGTCGAGGCGATCCGCCGCGCGAACCGGGCGAACCTCCTGCACTGGGCGGAGGCCAACGTCCGGGAGCCCGGCGCGCCGGTGGCCCCGAACCTCGGCCCGGAGGTCGTCAACGTCGCCCGGGACATGGTGCGGCGCGGCATCGACGCGGTGACGCTCGACGCGTACCGGACGGGCCAGAACGCGGCGTGGCGGCTGTGGATGGCGCTGGCGTTCCGGCTGACCTCGGACCCCGACGAGCTGAGCGAGCTGCTCGACGTGACGGCACGCTCGATCTTCGCGTTCGTCGACGCGACGATCGCCGGCATCACCGCGCAGGTCCTCCGGGAGCGCGAGCGCCTGACGCGCGGCACCCACGCGGAGCGGCTCGAGGTCGTGACGCTGATCCTCGAGGGCGCCCCGATCGCGCAGGCGCGAGCTTCGACGCGCCTGCAGTACGAGCTGGACCGCCACCACACCGCGGCCGTCGTCTTCAGCGACAGCGCCGACCCCGACCAGGGCGTCCTCGGCCGCGCCGCGGAGGCGCTGGCGCGCGCGGCCGGTGCGCGGGCGCCGTTCTCGGTCACGGCGAGCGCCTCGTCGCTGTGGGTCTGGGTCCCCGGCGCGGACGGGCCCGACGCCGACCTCGTGCGCGCCGCCCTCGACGGCCTGCCCGACACCCGGATCGCGCTCGGGTCCACGGACCGCGGGCTCGCCGGCTTCCGGCGCTCCCACCTCGACGCGCTCACCACGCAGCGCCTGCTGCACCGCACGCCCGACCACGTCCGCCTGGCCTCCTACGCCGAGGTGCAGGTCGTCGCGCTGGCGACCCAGGACGAGGAGCGGGCCCGCGAGTTCGCGGAGCGCACCCTGGGCGGCCTGGCCGACGCCCCGGCCGACCTGCGGGAGACGGTCCGGACCTACGTGCGGGAGGGCTTCAGCGCGAGCCGCACCGCGGAGCGGCTCTTCACGCACCGCAACACGATCCTGAACCGCCTGGGCCGCGCGGAGGAGCTCATGCCGGCACCGCTCACGGGGCGGACGGTCCAGGTCGGGGTCGCGCTCGAGGTGGTGCGCTGGCTCGGGACGCGGTGAGGGGCGGCCGCGACGGCGGGCGGACGCGGCCCCGGCCGCGCCCTGCCCCGGGAGGGTCGGCGACGTGGGTCGCCGGCGTGCGGCGATCGTGTCAGCGACGCCCGGCGACCGCGCCGTGGACGCGGGTCGCCCGGACCTCGCCC
>WLOB01000101.1 GCA_009699505.1 Actinomycetota bacterium
CAGGGCGGCGTCGGACTGCTTCACGAGGTCCGCGATCGTGCCGTTCTGCGCGGCGAGGATCTCGACGAGGCGCGTGGCCTGCTGGAGCGTCGGGTTCGCGCGGTTCACGACGTTGCGCAGCTCCGCGCCGTTGCCGGAGACGCCGGTGCCGAGCTCGGCGATGATCAGCCGCAGCCGCTCGCTCTGCGGCATCCGCATGATGTTCGCCAGCAGGTCGGGGCCGACCGGGCTGCTCGTGCGGGTGACGGGCAGGAGGTGCTGGCCGCGGTGCGGGCCCTCGGCGATCGCCGTCAGCGGCGGCGCGAGCGCGACGCCCTGGCCGCGCTTCTGCGTCGGATCGCAGTCGATGAACTGCTCGCCGATCAGGGACTGCAGACCGATCTTGCAGGTCGCGTCCTGACGGAAGTCCTGGAACCCGGGATCGGTGATCTCGAGCACGACGGCGGCCTTGTTGTCGGCGTCGTCGAGCTCGACCTCCTTGATCCGCCCGACGATCACGCCGCCGACCTTCACGTCCTCGCCCGAGATGACGAAGCTCGCGTTGTCGAAGATCGCGCGCACGAGGTAGCCGTCGGCGCGCGTCTCCGTGTCGTCGTCGCCGGAGGCCAGCGTCGTGGCGGCCACGACGACCACGACGACGACGAGGGCCAGGAGGACCCACCGCAGCGAGCGCATCATCGTCCCGCCCCCGGGGTCTGGGCCGGGACGCAGTCCGCGTTGCCCAGCGCGCCCGTGTCGACGAACGAGTTCGAGCGGTCCGGCAGGAGGCGCATGGCCGAGCCGGGGCAGCGCTTGAGGTTGCCCGTCGACAGCGCGGCGCTCCGGCCGCGCTCGGCCGGGGCCTTCGGGGTCAGGGTGCCGCCGTTCGCGTCGTCCTGGAAGTCGTAGGCGTCGAAGACGGGGGCGGCGCTGAAGTAGTGGCCGTTGGCGTCGTACGTCGCGGCGGACTGGCCGAAGCTGCGGATCCACGCCATGAGGTCGGGCGCGTACGGGCGCGAGAAGCCGAGCATCGGCGTCGAGGTCCTCAGCGCCTTGATGCCCGACGGGAACGCGACGCGGGTCGAGCGCTCGAGCGGCGGCAGGTCGCGCAGGCCGTCGAGGACGTCGTTGCCGGCGCCGGGGGTGTCGACGAGCTGCCGCAGCTGGCGGAAGACGGGGACGGACGCGTTCGCCACGGGCGTGAGCTCGCGGAGGAACGGCAGGAGCGTCCGGGACGGCGCGTCGGAGGCGTCGATCAGGCGGCGCAGATCGCCGGTGGCCGGGCGCAGCTCGCGCAGGGCGCCCGCGCCCTGGCGCAGCGCCCCGGGCGTCGTCTCGAGCGCGGTCGTCAGGGACCGGGTGTCCGAGCCGAGCGCCTCGACGGTCCGCCCGGCGCCCTGGATCAGGCTCGTGAGGCGGGCGCTCTCGCCCGAGAGGGTGCTCATGGCCTGTGCGCTCGTCGTGACGAGCCGCTCGAACTGGGCGGACTCGGCGTTCACGTCGGCGGCGAACTTCCGGAACGCGACGACCGCCTTGGGCAGCTGCTTCGCCGAGGCGTTGCCCTCGGCCTCGCGGCCGTCGTACCACTGGGAGAAGCCGCCGATGGTCTTCTGCAGGCCCGCGCGGGTCTTCGGGTCGATCGTCTTGAAGATCTGGTCCAGGTCGACCTGCGACGTGGTGCGCTCGACGTCGATCGTCGCGCCGTCCTCCAGCGCGGGCTCGTCGCCGGCGCCCGGGCTCAGGTCGATGTAGCGCGACGCGATGCCGGCGCTGCCCTGCGCGCGCACGACGGCGCTCGCGCCGCGGCGCAGCGGCGCGAAGTCGCCGGACACGGAGATCTCGACCTCGGCCTGGTCGCGGTCGTTCAGGTCGATCGACTTGATCGTCCCGACCTGGGTCCCGCCGATCCGCACCGTGCCCCCGCCGACGACCTGGCTCGCGTTCGCGAAGACCAGGCGGTAGCGGTGGCTTGGTTCCGGCGCCACGATCCACGCCACCAGGAGCGCGAGGACGACGACCAGGACGGCCGCGGGCACCAGGCGCCATGCACGACGGCGGTGGATCTTCGTGTTCGGGGACAGCAGGTTCTCCTTGGGCCGCGCGCCACGGGGGACGGAGCGAGGTCGTGGGTCGTTCGCCGGCCGCGGTGCGGGGCCTGCGTCGTGGGTGTGATTCAACGGGGCCGGTGGGCGGGCACCCTCGTCCGGCGCGCGCTCCGATGAGGTCGGAGGCGGATCGGCGCGGTGCCCGGCGTCCCAAGCGAACGGCCAGCGACGAGAACATAGTGCCCCCGGTCACAGTGCATCGCCACCACTGGACGGAAATGCGACCCGACGTAGGATCGCCGTCCGCGGCGGATCGCCCGCGGGAAAGGCCGTTCCGGCCGTCGCGGCCTCCCGGCGAGCCCCGGGAGTCGGACATTCGTCTACAGATGTGCACCGGGGCTCGGGGGCGGCTTCGGGCCGACGGAGCGCGCAAAGCGGCGTCGGGACGGGCGAACACGGGCCGCGGCGCCGGGCGTGGCTCATCGGCGCCGGGCGCGCGCATCGTGAGGGTTCCGTGAGGGCGGTCACAGCGGCGGTCGAACTCTGTACGTTGAGCGCAGTTCGGCCCCCTGCGACGTGCTCCCACCCCATCGGGTGCACGTCCGGGCCGCGTCCATCCCCGAGGAGAGCAAGACCCTCAATGCGCAAGTTCGCCATCCCCACGGTCGCCGTCGCGGCCCTGTCCGTCGCCATCGTCGCCCCGTCGTACGCGCAGACGCCAACCCCTGAGACGACGATCACGGCCTCCCCGAAGGTCTCCCCCTCCAAGGCCGGCACGAAGGCCAAGCCGAAGTCGGTCAACCTGACCGTCAACGCCAACTGGAAGACCAGCGGCCCCGACGGCGAGAACAAGCCGATCGTGCAGAAGGTCAAGATCGACTTCCCGAAGGGCTCGCTCTACCTGGGCGGCAAGTACAAGGCCAAGTGCTCCGAGTCCGAGCTCGCCCGCACGCGCCTCGACAACAACGACAAGCTCACGGGCAAGTGCGCCAAGGCCGTCGTCGGCTCCGGCACCGGCTCCGCCTGGGCCGACACCGTCAAGACGCAGCCGAAGTTCCAGCTCGTCAACGGCGGCGCGAAGAACGTCTACCTCTACACCGTGCTGAAGAACCCGGCGCGCGTGACGACCCCGGTCCCCGGCGTCATCAAGAAGGGCGGCAAGCACGGCGGCTACGAGCTGACGCTGACCGTCCCGCAGGAGCTGCAGGTCGTCGCCGGCACCCCGATCTCGCTCATCAGCGTGAACGTCAAGACGACCGCGAAGAACTGGATCGCGACGACGTCCTGCCCGAAGAACAAGAAGTGGCCCTTCACGGTCACCTCCTCGCAGGACACCACGGCCGACGCCGTGTTCTCGTCCTTCGTCAAGTGCTCCTGATCCAGCACTGACCGCGTCCCCCGGGACGCACCGCAGGGCCGACGCCCCCGCCGATCCGGCGGGGGCGTCCTGCGTTCCGGGGTGGTTCGGAGGTCCAGCCCCGCCGGGCGGCGACCGGAGGCGGTCGCCCCCGTCGCCGACGGCGCGGGGCGCGACCGCCCCCGGAACGACGAAACCCCCGCGATGCGGGGGCTTCGGACCCTTCGGGAACGGGAGCGACGGGACTCGAACCCGCGACCTCTGCCGTGACAGGGCAGCGCTCTAACCAACTGAGCTACGCCCCCTCGGGGAACGAGAAGTATGCACGAATCCGTCGCGGCGCGTCCTCCGGGTCGACGGGCCCGTCCGGACGGGCCGGGACGAGGCCCCCGGCAGCCCGTCGGGCGGCGCGCACCGACCGGCCCGCCGCCTCGCCGGCAGCCCGGCGGAGAGGCCGGACCGACCGGCCTCAGACGCCGTACGGGCTGCGGCGACCGACGCGGGCGCGCAGGCCGGGCACGGCCAGGATCCCCGCGCGCAGGCGCTCGCCCAGCAGCGGCGGCAGGAGCGCGTCGGCGGCGGCGTACTCCGCGCGGGCCTCGTCGAAGCGCCCCAGGCGCACGAGCCCGGCGGCCCGTCCGCGGAGGTCGGCCGCCTCGGCCCGCCGGGCGACGGGCTCTCGCACGTGGTCGGCGTGGGCGCGGTGGACCCGCAGGAGCGACTCCGACAGCTCGACGAGGTCGTGCGTGAGGCCGGACGGGTGCCGGCGGTACCGCACGGTGGCGCCGAGGACGGAGACCAGCAGGTGGTCGCCGGCCAGCAGCCGCAGCCACAGGTCGAGGTCCTCCGCCTGGGGCAGCGTCTCGTCGAACCCGCCGACGTCCGACAGCGCGCTGCGGCGGACGACCGTCGCCGAGGTGCACAGGGGGTGTCGCTCGTAGATCGTGGGCAGGACGAGCGCCGGGCGGTGCGAGCCGCGGTGCAGGCTCTGCCACTGCTCGCCCGTGACCCGGTCGTCGGGCCCGACGATGAGCGTCTCGCCTGTGAGGATGGACGCGCCGGGGTGGTGCGCGAGCGCGCGGGCGTGCGCGCTGAGGTAGCCGGGGACCCACACGTCGTCGTGGTCGCAGAAGGCGACGAGGTCGACCTCGTCGTCGAGCTCGGCGATGCCGCTGTTGCGGGCCGCGCCGGGGCCGCCCTGCTCCTCGCGGCGGACGAGCCGCACGTGGTCGCGGTGCCCCTCGGGCAGCTCGACGGGGCTCGGCGAGCCGTCGTCGACGACCACGACGTCGACGGGCGGCGCGTCCTGACCGGCGATCGCGTCGAGGGTCTGCGTCAGGTACGGGCTGAACCCGTGGACGGGGATGACGACGCCGACGGGCACGTCCCGGAGGCTACACCGGGCCGCGCGGCCGACCCGCGGGGCGACGGGTCGGGGCCGTTCCCGCGCGAGCGCGAGGGCCGCGGTCGTCGCCGAGCCCCCCGGCCCGCGCGTCCGCGTGGGTGGCCTCGCGCACACGGCGACGGCGCGGCCCTGTGTGGCGCGGTAGCGTTGGGGACCCGTGGTTGCTCCCGAAGACGTCGAGCCGCAGGTCGATCCGGAGGCGCCGAACGGCCCCTCGCAGGACGCCGCGGCCCCGCAGGCCCCCGACGCCGAGGCTCCCGCCTCGGATGCGGAGGCCCCTGCGCCGCCCGCGGAGGCGAGCTCCGCCCCGGCGGACGCGTTCGCCGGCGACGGCGGGACAAGCGGTCCCGTGGCCGCGGTGACGCCCGCCGCCACCGGACCGGGCGAGCCCGTCACGGGCGATCAGGCCCCCGCCTCCGCGGGTCCCGACTCCCCCGTCGAGCCCGTCACGCCGGCCACCACGAGCGTCGACGACGCGGTCGCCCCCGCGGGCACCGCGACGGACGGCTCGGCCGAGTCCGCGCCGAGCGGCGACGCCGCGCAGGGCGAGGACGGGTCGCCGGAGGGCGGCGCCGCCGAGGGCGGGCAGTCCGCGGACGGCGGGTCCGAGGGCGATGGGTCCGAGGGCGGCGGGTCCGAGGGCGGCGCGACCACGGCCGACGGCGAGCCGAAGAAGAAGCGTCGCCGCTTGCGCGGCAAGCGCTCCGGCCGCGGCGGCGGTCCGGGCGGCCAGGGCGGGCCCGGCGGCGGTCGTCGCCGGTTCGCCTGGGACGAGGTCTTCCTCCGCCAGCGCCTCGAGATCCTCCGCGCGATGGACCCCGACCCGGCCGCGATCGCCTGGGCCGTCGACACGGCCGGGCGCTTCGACGTGGCGGACATCCTCGCCGGCGAGGGCTCCTCCGGCCGCGAGTTCGGCCGCCGGGCCTACGGCGCGACGCCCGAGACCGACGACCAGGCCGCCTGGATCGTCCTCGCCGCCGTCCGCGCCCGCGACATCGTCTCGATCGCGCGTCGCGCGGTCAGCGGCGTCCAGGACCAGCGCGAGCAGGTCAAGGCCGCCATCGAGCTCCTGGGCATCGCCCGCGTGAACACGGCGCTCCAGGGCGACCGGCCCGCGCAGCAGGTCTACGCCGAGCGCGCCCGTCGCGTCGACGTGACCGTCAAGGGCGGCGAGGACCAGAAGGCCGCGTGGGCGCTGCTCTCGCTCGCCCGTCCGCAGGACGTGGTCTCCGCCACCACCCCGCGCCGTCCCGCCGGTGGTCCCGGCGGCCCCGGTGGTCCGGGCCGTGGCGGTCCGGGCGGCCCCGGCCGCGGTGGCCCCGGCGGCTTCGGCGACCGCGGTGGTCGTCGCGAGCGTCGCGAGCCCCCGATCCCGGGTGGCGTCTTCTCCGTCGGCGAGTCCGGCATCGGTGGCGAGCTCGGCGCGAAGCTCCGCGCCGCCCTGGCCGCGGCCGAGGGCACCCCGGCGGAGGACGAGGCGCCCGCGCCCGCCGATGCCGAGGCCCCGCAGCCCGACGCCCCGCAGGCCGAGGACGTGACGACGGACGCCCCCGCCGAGGAGGCCTCCCCCCCGGACGCCCCCCAGGCCGACGACGCCGCGACGGACGCCCCCGCCGAGGAGTCGTCCCCCGCGGACGCCCCGCAGGCGGACGAGGCCCCGACGGGCGACGACGCGGCGGAGTCGCAGGACTCCTGACCTCCGGGCGCCCGGGCCGTCGCGCCCGGGTGCCTCGCCGGTCCAGGCCACGGCCCGGACCGGCAACGCGCGGCGGGCCCCGAAGGGGCCGCCGCAACGCAGGACGAACGCCGCGCCGCCCGCGCGGCGTTCGTCGTCCTGGGCCCGACCTCGGCCGCTCCTGGCCGTCGATCGCGACCAGGCGAGCGCGATACGGCGGGCGTCACCCGGTGCACGAGGGGGACACGGACGTCCCTGAGGTCCGATGCGCGAGCCGCATCATGATGCGGGAGAGGAATACGGCCTGGGGCGAGAGGGTTCCTCGGACGGCGCGTCGCACCACCGGCTCGGCGGGGCGTGGGCCAGCGGGCCGTGGGCCGGCGCGACCGCGGCCCGGCGCACCGGCCCGCGCCGCCGGATCAGGCCGCGGCGCGGGTCTCGCTCACCACTCGGAGGGCGGCGGGATCGTGTCGAGCCCGTCGTCCGCGCCCTGGCGACCGGAGCGGACGCTGACGGCCTCGACGACCTCGGACTCCTCCGCGGCCTCCTCGAGGTCCTCGTCGTGCTCGCCGTTGCAGAGCACCCGGAAGTTGCCCGAGACGCCGCCGTCGCAGTGGATCGTGATGCCGGGGAGGATCCGCTCGCCCTCGTCCAGGCCGAGGCGGTCCATGTCGAACGCGGAGAGCCCGATCCCGTACGCGTCGTGCGTCGGGTTCTCGCGGTCGTGCGAGTTCACGGCCATCTGGAAGGCCTGCAGGTTCTTGGCGATCTTCGACGTGTCCGACATGGGCGAACACCCAGCGTAGCGCGTGCCCGGCACGTCGACCCGGGAGCGACCTGGCGCGGGTCCGGGGGCCCGCGGTACCCTCGTCCGGCCCTCGGGGCGCGTAGCTCAGCTGGTCAGAGCATCCGGTTTACACCCGGGAGGTCGCCCGTTCGAACCGGGCCGCGCCCACTCGTCGTCCGCCCGGCATCATGTGCCCGGATGGACGCCCGCCGCGCCGCCCTCCTGCGCCTCGGGACGCTCGCCACGGGACTGCTCGTCCTGTTCGTCGTGTTCAACGTCGCGGGCCTCGTGGACCGGACCCGCGTCGAGTCGTGGGTCGACGCCGCGGGGATCGCCGCGCCGCTCGCCTACGTCGTCGTCGCGGGCGTCCTCGGCGCGGTGCTCGTGCCGGGCGCCGCCCTCGCCGCGGCCGCGGGCCTGCTCTTCGGTGCGGTCGCGGGCGCGCTGGTCTCGCTGCCCTCGGCGGTCGTCACCGCCGTGCTCGCGCGGAGCTTCTCGGCGCGGACCGGCGGGGACGCGCTCGACCAGGTCTCGGGCGAGCGGCTCGCCGCGATCACGTCCTTCGCGCGACGCCACGGCTTCTCCGCCGTCGTCGTCCAGCGGCTCCTGCCCGTGGTCCCGGACGGGCCGTTCTCCCACGCCTTCGGCCTCGCCGGCGTCAAGACCCGCGACATCGCCCTGGCCACGCTCGTGGCCTCGGGCCCGCGCGCGTTCTCCTACGCCCTCCTCGGCGCGAACGCGGACGACCTCACCGGCCCCCACGCGCTGTTCGCCATCGGGCTGAACATCGCCACGGGTGCGCTGGGGCTCGGCCTGGCGTGGGTCGTCGTCCGCAGCGAGCGGCGCCGGACGGCGGACGGCGTGCCCGCCGCCGGCCCCGCCGCCGGGACGGCCGACGACCGGCGGTAGGATCGCCGGATGCCGCTCGACCCCCCGATCGCCGCCCTCCTCCAGCAGATGGAGGCCAACGGCGCGACCGGGGGCCTCATGGCCTCCGGCGACATCACCGCCGCCCGGACGCTCATGGCGCAGATGCTCGGCGGGCTCGCGATGGCCGAGCTGCCCACGGGCGTCCCGGACCCCACGTCGATCGAGATCCCGTCCGACGCCGGCCCGATCCCGGCGCTCGTCTACCGGCCGACGTCCGAGGGCCCGCACGCGACCCTCGTGTTCCTGCACGGCGGCGGCTTCGCGCTGGGCGACGCCGCGAGCTACGACGGCCAGGTCCGGGCGATCGTCGCGGCCCTCGACGCCGTCGTCGTCAGCGTGGACTACCGGCTCGCGCCGGAGCACCCGTTCCCCGCGGCGGTCGAGGACGCCGTCGCCGCGACGAACTGGGCGGGCGAGCACCTCGCGGAGCTCGGCGGCCGCGATGACCGCCTGGCCGTCGGCGGCGACTCGGCCGGCGGCAACCTGTCGGCCGTCGTGGCGCAGGCCCGGCGCGACGCCGGGCTGCCGCTCGCCGGCCAGCTCCTGATCTACCCGATCACGGACCCGGCGACGGACCACCCGTCGCTGACGGAGAACGGCGAGGGCTACTTCCTCACGAGGTCCGACATGACGTGGTTCGAGCAGGCCTACGCCGGCGAGCAGGACATCGCCGCGGGCCTGGCCGACGTGCGTGCCGCCCCGGCGACGGGCGACCTGCAGGGCCTGGCGCCGGCCGTGGTCACGACCGCCGGCTTCGACCCGCTGCGCGACGACGGCGACGCGTACGCCCGGGCCCTCGAGGCCGCCGGCGTGACCGTGCGGCACCTCGAGAACCCGTCGCTCATCCACGGCTGGCTCGCGATGGCGCCGCTGAGCCCCGCCGCGCGCGAGGCCCGGGACGCGGCGCTCGCCGCGTTCAAGGAGCTGCTGGCCTAGCGGGCGACGGACCGGCCGCCGCGCCGGACCTCCCGCCCTGGGGGCCGGCGCGCCAGAGCCCGCCGCGCGACGTCCACGCACTGGAGGCCGACGCGCGGCGTCGCCGCGCCGGAGGCCGCCGCGCGACGTCGCCGCACCGGAGGCCGCCGCGCGACGTCCACGCACTGAAGGGCGACGCGCGGCGTCACCGCGCCGGAGGCCGACCCGCCGCGGCGTCCCCGCGCCGGCCGTCGGCCCTAGGACGCGACGGGGCCGGCCGCGGCGACGGCCTCCCGGATGCCCTCGGCGACCGGCGTCGTCGGGCGACCGATGAGGCGGGAGAGGTCGCCGCTGTCGGTGTGCAGCTCGCCGCGACCGACGGCCGCGCTGGAGTCGGCGATGATCGCATCGACCGGGGCGGGCAGGCCGGCGTTCGAGAGGACCTCGGTGTAGGCCTCGACCGGCAGGTCGACGTAGGCGACGTCGCGGCCGGTCGCCTGCCCGATCAGCGCCGCGATCTCGGCCATGGTCACGGCCTCGTCGCCGCCGAGCTCGTACGTCGCGCCCTCGTGCCCGTCGCCCGTCAGGACGGCGGCCGCGGCCTCCGCGAAGTCGCGGCGCGTCGCCGGGGAGAGGCGCCCGTCGCCCGCCGAGCCGGCCACCCCGTGCTCCAGGGCGACCTCGAGCTGGCCCGTGTAGTTCTCGACGTACCAGCCGTTGCGCAGCAGGGCGACGGGGACGGTGGCGTCGGCGAGACGCCGCTCCGTCTCCTGGTGCTCCGCGGCCAGCTGCATCGTCGTCGTGTCGGCCTGCAGCACGCTCGTGTAGGCGAGCAGCTCGACCCCGGCCTCCTCGGCGGCGGCGATCGCGTTCTCGTGCTGGGCGGCGCGCTGCCCCACCGCGCTCGAGGAGATCAGCAGCACCCGGTCGACCCCCTCGAACGCGGCCTTCAGCGTCTCGGGCTTCGTGTAGTCGGCCTCGCGCACCTGGACGCCGCGCGCGGCGAGGTCCTCGACCGCGGTCGGGGTGCGGACGGCGGCGACGATGGACGCCGGGGCGACGCCGCGCTGCAGCAGCGCGTCGACGACGAGGCGCCCGAGCTGCCCGGATGCGGCGGTGACGGCGATGGTGGTCATGGGGTGCTCCGTGGATCGTGCGGACGGGGCGGCCGATCGACCGCGTGCCATTCAGGATTGCACAAACTTTTCGAAAGTGCTTTCCTCTCGGTCGCACGGAGGACGGGATGCCCGCTGCGCTACCATCGGCCCATGGCCGCCCGCGACGACTCCCCCGGCACCGGCGTGGTCGCGGACGTCGACGACGGGGCGGCGGGGAGCACGACCCCGTCGGCCCCGTCCGGCGGCGAGGCTGCCGGGAGCCCGGCTCCCCCGGCCGCGTCGCCCGGTGGCGCCCCGGACGTGGACCCGTCGCTCGAGCCCGACGTCTTCGCGCGCGGCTGCACGTCGCGGCTGCTCCTGCAGGACGTGACGGGCCGCTGGGGCGCACTGGCCCTGAGCGCGCTGCACCAGGGCCCGGCGCGCTTCAACGCGCTGCGCCGCCGCGTCGACGGGGTGAGCGAGAAGATGCTCGCCCAGACCCTGCAGGCGCTCGAGCGCGACGGCCTCGTCCTGCGCGACGTGCAGGGCACGATCCCGCCGCGCGTCGAGTACCGGCTGACCCCGCTGGGCGGCACGATCGCGGAGCGGCTCACCGACCTGATCGAGCTCCTCGAGGCCTCCATGGGCGACGTGACGCTCGCCCAGCGCGCCTACGACGAGCGGTAGTCGGCGGACCCCGGCGCGTCTACGACGGGCGCCGGCCGACGGGCGTCCGGGAGCACGGGTCACGGCACGACCGGGCCCGACGCGCGTCCGCGAGCGGGTGCCGGCCTCGGCGACCTAGGCGGCTGTCCAACCCGTCCCCCGGCGCGTCCCGCGCGCAGCGCCGACCACGAGCCAGACCATGGCGAGCAGCAGCGCCGGTGCGAGCGTCATGCTCGGGATCTCGTCGCCCGCGAGCAGCCCGCCGGCCACGAACGCGACGAGCATGGTGATCGACAGCACGACGCACGAGGGCAGGACGAGCCGGCGGGCGACGAGCAGCGCACCGCCGACGAGCTCGACGACCCCCGCCACGATCACCAGGAACCCCGGGGCGGGCAGGTCGAAGCGGACGAACGCGTCGCGCTCCCATCCGTAGGCGAGGAACTTCGGCAGGCATGCGATGAGGAAGATCACCCCGACGACCACCGCGATCCGCCGGAGGACGGGGTCCGCGCGGACGGCGGCGTCGAGCTGCATGCCCACAGGGTGACCGAGCGGCGGGCGCGGCGTCGCGGCCGCCGGTCGGGGGCCCGGAGCCGGCGGCCGGCGCCCACCCGGGAACGACGACGGGCGGCCCGTGGGCCGCCCGTCGTGTGCTGAATCGGGGTTCCGAGATGACTCGGGAAGGTGCCCGGCCCGACCGGACGGTCGGGACTGCGGGCGGTGCGCTCCGTGCGGACGGAGCGCG
>WLOB01000102.1 GCA_009699505.1 Actinomycetota bacterium
CCCGCCTGCCGCGCGGGACAAGTGCGGTCCGCCCACCCCGCCGGCGCCCGGATCCCGTACACGGCCACCCTGCTGTCCGTCGACGGTCGGTCGTGGCGTACCCGGGATGGTCGGATACACCACAGACGCGGCCGGAACCGCCCCTTGGGGGTGGCGACGCCTTGTCACGTCGGCCACCGGAACGGGCCCTCCGGCGCGGCAGCATCCCGTCGGTCCGCCCGCCGCGCGACGTCCGTCGACGTCGGACCACGGCGCCCGCGGACGCCTCGACCGCACGACCACCGGAGATCCCTTGTCATCCGCCTCCCCGGGACGGCGACCGCGCGCGACCGCGCCGACGTCCTCCCGAACACCAGCCCGACGCACGCCCTCGCCGCGCGCCCGGCTCACGGGCACCGTCGCCGCCGGGCTCCTCGCCGCGGGCGTCGCGGCCCCGTCCGCCGGCGCCTACAACTACGTCCCGTCCGGCAACGGCGAGGCGTGGGGCGTCCAGGACGCCGCCGCCCCGCGCGTCGACACCGGCAGCATCCGCGACACCACCTCCGCCGCCCTGTCCGGCTACGGCGGCATCCGCGTCAAGGTCTCCACGGACGCGCTGCGCAACGGCGAGCTCGTCCGCGGCTTCGGCCTGCGCTTCGACCCGCCCGAGCGCTTCACCTCCACCCGCTCCGTCGACATGGGCGGCGTCGCGATCTCGCGGCAGATGCGCTTTAACCGCACCGCCAACTGGGGCCGCTGGGTCGACACCTTCAGGAACACGACGGACGCGCCCATCACGGTCGACGTCTCCTTCGGCGGCCAGACCGGCGTGGGCAACGCGTCGGGCTCGACGAACGGCATCGTCTCCGACACCTCGAGCGGCGACGCCACCATCAGCGACGCGGACTCGTGGGCGCTGACGCGCTTCGGCACGGCGCCGGCACCCAGCACGCGCGCCCCCTCGGCGATCGTCTTCGGCAGCGCCGCGCCGTACTCCGGGGCGCTGACCCGCACCGGCAACTTCCGCGAGCGGACCTTCACCGAGCCACGCGCCGCCACGGGCCACGAGTCGAACTTCATCGGCTACGAGCACCGGCTCGTCCTGCAGCCCGGCCAGACGCGCACCCTCGCGCACTTCGTCGTCATCGGCACGGCGGAGAACGGCAGCACCACCGGCCCGACGGTGGCCGGCACGCAGGTCGCGGCGGTGCGCAGCACGGCGTCGACCCTCGCGTCGAGCCCGAGCTTCACCGACCTGACCAAGCCCGAGATCTGCGCCCTGGCCAACTGGGACCGCGCGGCCCTGCCGACGATCCCGGCGTTCGACCCCGCGAAGGACTGCGCGGTCGCCGGCGCGCCCGCCATGCCGCCCGTCGCGCCCGCGAACCCGTCCACGACGGGCTCGACCTACGACGTGATGGGCAAGTCGATCGGCACGATGCAGGCCGACATGGCCGCGGGCCGCACGACCTCGCAGGAGATCACCCGCGCCTACCTCGACCGCATCGCCGCCTACGACGTGGGCCCGTTCGGCTTCAACTCGTACACGACGGTCGCCAAGGACGCGATGGCGCAGGCCAAGGCCGCCGACGACGCGCGCGCCGCCGGGAGGACGAGCCCGGTCCTCGGCATCCCGCTGACGATCAAGGATCTCTACGACACGAACGACATGCCGACGACGAACGGCTCGCTCGTCTTCGAGGGCTACCAGCCGCCGGACGACGCGACCTCCGTCGCCCGCCTGCGGGACGCGGGCGCGGTCATCCTCGGCAAGGCGTCGCTCGAGGAGTACGCGCTCTCCGGCCAGTACTCGGACTCCGCGTTCGGCATCGTCTGGAACGCGTTCTCGCCGTCGAAGTCGGCGCTGGCCTCCAGCGGCGGCCCCGCCGTCGCGACCGCCGCCGACCTCGCCGCCGGCTCGCTCGGCAGCCAGACCGGCGACTCGCTCTACGCGCCCGCCAGCGCCGCGAGCCTCTACACCCTGCGCGGCACGGACGGCCTCGAGAGCCTCGCCGGGCTCATGCCCCTGAGCTGGCTGCAGGACTACGGCGGAGCGATCACCCGGTCCATGGAGGACCTCGCAGACATCCTCGACGTCACGACGGGCACCGACCCGCGCGACGCCGAGCGCACCGCCGAGGCCGACGCCCGCAAGCCGAAGGAGTGGCGCGACACGCTCGACGCCGACGCCCTGAAGGGCAAGCGGATCGGCTACTACGACTCCGCGTTCGGCGACCCGTTCGGCACGACCGGGACGACCGACGCGCAGAGGGCGGCGCTGAAGGTCTTCGAGGACGCCGGCGCGACCCTCGTGAAGATCACGGGCGGGCCGTCCCTGCCGTCCACGCCGCCCGGCGACCGTGCGTTCCAGGGCTGGGTCGAGTACATCAAGACGCACCCGAACCTCCCCTACCAGGACGCCCGCGAGATCCTCGCGAACCAGAAGCGCCTGCCGTACCGCCGCTCCGCGAACGGCTACACGGGCGCCGGGGCGATGACCGACGCGCAGATCGCCGCGTACAAGCAGTTCCGCGCGGACGCGAAGGTGAGGGTCGGCGAGTGGCTCGACGCTCCGCCGACGCCGACGGACGCGGACACCGGCGTGCCCTCCCCGGGCGCCCTGGACGCCGTCGTCTTCCCGGGCCTGCGCAGCACGATCAGCCTGAACGACGGCAACGCGGCGGCCTTCGGTCGCGGCGACCCGCCGACGAACAGCGCCGGCGCGCCGTCCGTCTCCTTCCCGGCGACGGTGAACGACGACGGCGAGCCGACGAACCTCCAGCTCGTCGGCCGGGCCTGGGACGACGGCGACCTCATGGGCTACGCCTACGCGTTCGACCGGATCGCGAAGGCGCAGATCGCCCCGACCACCGCGCCGAAGCTGGCGTTCAAGGCGGACCCGACGCCGCCGGTGATCGAGCAGCCGGCGCCGATCGCGCCGCAGCCCTCGCCGCTGGCACCGTCGGCCGCACCGGCCCCGCCGGTGCCGTCCGCACCCACGACGAAGCCCGCGGCGACCCCGCTGCGCACCGTGCGCCTCCTGACGAGCGCGGTGCGGCTGGACGCCAAGGGCCGGTTCGCCCTGCGCGTCTCGTGCGCCAAGGGAACGACGAGCTGCCGCTTCCGGGTTCTCGTCCGCCGCGGCAGCGCGACGGTCGCCTCTCGGACCCTGACGGTCCGCGCGGGCCGGACGGCCACGATGCGCGTCCGTCCGAGCGCTGCGATGCGCCGCTCGCTGCTGCGCGGCCGCACCGTCACGGTGAAGGTCTCGCTCTCGGGGACCGGCATCCGGGGCCTGACCGCGAACGTCGAGGTGCGTCCGCGCAGGTAGGGCAGGACCGCCGTGGGCCGGCCTGCGCCGGCCCACGACGCCGCCCGCCGCGTCGGCACGGGCGCGGCCGGGCGGCGTGGGCCGGCGGACCGGCGTCGCGTCGGCACGGACGCGGCCGGGCGGCGTGGGCCGGCGGACGGCCGCGGCGTCGGCACGGACGCGGCCGGGCGACCACGGTCGGCGAGGCCGGTCGCCGGGGCGCACGGACGCGGCCGGGCGGGTGGCGTGGGCCACGACTCGGACTCCACCGCCGCGGCCCCCGCGTCCCGGCGTCCGTCGCCGCGTCCTCGGACGGTCGCCGGCTCCCCGACGCATGGGACGTCGCGCGCCGGGGCACCGTCAGGGGCGTGCGACCGCCGGTGGATCCCCGAGGCCTCAAGCCGCTCGTCGACCACCTGCGCGCCAGGGCCGTCCCGGGGTACACCTCGGACGACCCGACCGCCGTCGCCCTCGAGCGGCGCCGCGCCGACGCGATCGCCTCGCTGGTCGACCTGCTGGAGGAGGACCTCGCGCTCGTCCGCCCGTCGACCCGCGAGACCCTCGAGGCGTTCGTCCTGGGTCCCGTCTCCGCCCTGGACGACAGCGACGTCCTCGGCCTCCGCGCCACCGCGCTGATCGCGGGGTACGGCATCGGGCCGGAGACGACGTCCGTCACCCACCTGCGGCTCCTCGACGCGCTCGCGATCGCCGTCGTGCGCGACGCGTGGGACATGGCGGCCGAGGTCGGCGAGGTCCTGCTGCGCAGCGGCTCCTCGTCGGCCGAGCTGGCGGCCGTGGTCGGCCTCGAGGTCTGGGAGACGGAGGCCGCCGTCGCCGGCCTCGACCCGGGCGACGACTACTTCGCCCGCCGCGCCGAGCTCCCGCGCGACGAGCGCCGCCGCCGCATCGCCGCGCTCGGCGCCCCCGTCCCCGCCGACGCGCGGGGCTGAGGGCACGCGGGGCCGCGGCGCGCGGCCGCGGCCGTCGGCCCGAGAGCCCTCGCCCGCGCTCCACCCACGAGCGCCCGTGATGGCCACCCGCGCGGCGCCCACCCCGGCCACCGTACGCTGGCCCGATGCGCGTCCTCCCGACCCGTCACCCGCGCGCCGACCCGTCCGTCCTCCGCCGGCGCCTCCGCGCCACGACCGGCGCCCTGGTCCTGATCGGGGCCCTCGCGGGTCCCGGCGCAGCGACGTCCGCGGTCGGGGCCCCGACCCTTCCGCCGCACGGGCCGGGCACGCCCACGACGACCGGGCGAACCGGCGCCACGGCCGTCCCGCGAGCCCTCCCGGGAGCCGCCCGCGCCGCCGCACCGCTGCGGCGCTGCGGCCGGATCGACGTCCCGAGCACGCAGGCCACGGCCGCCGTCTCGCTCCGCGGCACCGCCCTGGCGTGCTCGACGGTCCGGCGCGTCGTGCGCGCGGCCTACCGACGCTCCGTCCTGCTCGGCGACACGCGGACGTTCACGGTCCGGGACGCCGGCCGCGCCTACCGCTGCCGCTACGCGCCGGCGTCGGGCGGGATGGTCTGCACGGCCCCGGGCCGGCGCCTGCGCGGCACGATCTGAGGCCGGCCCCGCGGCCCCACCGGCGTCGGGCACCGGGCGCGAGGGGCGAACCCGCCCGGCCCCGAGGACGACCGGGGGCGTCGGCACGAACCGCGACACGGCCGGCACCGGTCCGGCACGAAGGGGCCCTCGATCCGGGTCGGCCGCCAGGGCGATCGTCCCGGTATGAGCTTCACGTGGCGCGACCCGTCCCTCCGCGGCACCGACCGGCCCGGCCCCGGCGCGTCGGCGTGGAAGGCGCACGCGACCGCGACGATCGTGCACGCCACGCTCGAGGCGCTGCTCGACACCGCGCCCTCCGTCGGCGATCCGCTCGCGGCCGAGCTCCTGGGCTCCGACGCGTGCGGCGTCTGGTGGGCGCCGGCCGAGGAGGCCGACGTCGCACCCGCCGATCACGAGCACCTCGTCGGGCGCACCTACGCCGCCCATCTCGAGCAGCTCGGGACCCCCGCGGCGGTCGCGGCGCTCCGGGCGCTGCAGCTCGGCGGCAGCGACGGGGTGGTGCCCGAGGTCGAGGCCGCCGCCGAGCGCCTCGTCGCCCGCGGCCTGCACGAGCCGTCGTGGTGGCCCGACGGCCGCCGCATCGAGGCGCTGCGCGGAGCGCGGCTCTCCTGGGACGACGACGGGCACCGCTACACGAGCCTCCTGCTCGAGGTCGACCGCGCCGGCGACGTCGTGACCATGGCCGTCGCGACCCTCGACGACTGCGCGGGCGTCGTCGGCGACGTGCTCCTGTTCTCCGACCTCGACGGCTTCGTCGGCGTCGTCGGCGACGGGGCGGACGGGCGGCGGCTCGAATGGCTCGACGTCCCGACGACCCAGCGCCGCATCCGCCGCGCGATCGACCGCACCGACCTGCTGGGCACGGGCGACCCGCCCGGCACGTCGGAGCCCGAGGTCGGCTACGTCGCGCTCCGTGGTCTCGCCCAGCGCTGGTCGGACGCGCCACACCGCTGAGACCTCCGCGCCGATCCGTCCTGCACCCGCCGCCGACCATGCCCCTCCGCCCGACCCGTCCCACGATCCTGCTCGCCGTCCTCCTCGCCCTGGGCTGGATCGCGGCGGGCCGGATCGCCGAGGCCGCCGGCAGCTCCTACGTCGCCCTCGGCGACTCGTACTCGTCCGGCCTGGGCACGGGGGCCTACGTCGACCGCGGGTGCCGGCGCTCGACGGACGCCTTCCCGGACCGCGTCGCCGCCGCCCGGCCCGGCACCGCCCTGACGTCCGTCGCGTGCGCCGGCGCCACGACGGACGACGTCCTCCGCCGTCAGCTCGACGCGCTGACGACCGCCACGTCGCTCGTCACGCTCACGATCGGCGGCAACGACGCCGGCTTCACCACCGTCCTCGTCCGCTGTGCACTGCCGATGTGGGTGGCCCGCTGCGGACCGCCGGTGGAGCGGGCGCGGCGCACGATCCGCCGGGCGCTGCCGGGCCGGCTCGACCGCCTCTACGCCGAGATCCGCCGGCGCGCGCCCGCCGCGATCGTGGTCATCGCGGGGTACCCGCGGCTCTTCAACGGCATCGACTGCGGTGCGGCGACGTTCTTCAGCCGGGACGACCAGCGGCTGCTCGACGGGACCGCCGACCTGCTCCGCGACGTCACACGGGGCCGGGCCCGGGCGGCGGGGTTCCGCTTCGCGGACGTCGTCCCCGCCTTCCGCGGCCACGCGGTCTGCGACCGACCCGAGTGGCTCAACGGCCTGTCGAGCCCGCTCCGCGAGAGCTTCCACCCCAACGCCGCCGGCCACGCCGAGGGGTACGCCCCCGCGGTGCTCCGGGCCGCCGGGTGACCGGCGCGCCCCACGGGACGTCCGCCGCGTCGTCCCGCCCCGTACCGCCAGCACGCCGACCCCGTCGCGACATACTCCTGGGGTGTCCTCCGTCGACACCGACACCGACGCCGCGCTGGACCGCCTCGCCGCCCTCGTCGACGCCGCGCCCGGCACCCTCGTGCTCTCGGGGGCGGGGATCTCGACGGAGTCGGGCATCCCGGACTACCGCGGTCCCGACGGCGAGCGCCGGGTCACCCCGATGCAGTACCGCGACTTCGTCGGCTCGTCCGAGGCGCGCCAGCGCTACTGGGCCCGCGCGTTCGTCGGCTGGCGCAACTTCTCGGGCGCCGCCCCGAACGCCGGCCATCTCGCCGTCGCCCGGCTGCAGGAGGCCGGTCACCTCGGCGCGATCATCACCCAGAACGTCGACGAGCTCCACCAGGCGGCGGGTGCCGGGGACGTCATCGACCTGCACGGCACCCTCTCCCGGGTCGTCTGCCTGACCTGCGGCGACCGCAGCTCGCGGTGGGACCTCGACGAGCGCATGGCCCGCGACAACCCGAGCTTCCACGCGCACACCGGCGAGATCCGCCCCGACGGCGACGTGACGCTCGACGAGATCGAGGTCGCCGGCTTCGTCGTGCCGCACTGCACCGTCTGCGACGCCGACACCCTGAAGCCGGACGTCGTCTTCTTCGGCGAGTCCGTGCCGAAGGACCGCGTCGAGCGCTCCTTCGCGCTGACGGACGAGGCCCCGGCGCTCGTGGTGCTCGGGTCGTCGCTCGTCGTCTTCTCGGGCTACCGCTTCGTCCGGCGCGCCGCCCAGAACGGCACGCCGGTCGCGATCGTCACGCTGAGCCCCACACGGGGGGACGACGCGGCCTCCGTCGTCCTGAACGCCCCGCTCGGCCCGACGCTCACCGAGCTCGAACGCCGGCTCGGCGACTGACGGCGCCCCGGGGAGCGTCTCGTCGCACGACGGCGACGAGGCCGCCGCCCCGTCGGTCGTCCCCCGGCGGACCGTCGGTCGGCCGCGGTCCGCCGCCGCTCAGGCGGCCTGGCCGCTGAGGATCGCGACGAAGCGCTCCACACGACGACGGTCGTCGGCGGGCAGCTCGCCGTCGACCTCGACCAGCAGGGTCATCGGGCCCCGCTTGCGCGCCCACTCCTGCGTCTCGGTGCTGAACGTCGGCGCCATCCAGACCAGGGCGAGCGTGCCCGCGTGCGCGATGACCGTCCGCTCCTGCTCCGCGGGCGAGGCCTCGCCGCGCACGACGCTGATCGCGGTGGTGCCGAGCGTCCGCGCGGCGTCGTCGATCGCCGGCAGGCCGCCGTCGTCGGCCGTGACCGCGACGACGCCGTCCCGGAGCATCTCGACGGCCCAGCCCTCCGGCGACCGCGTGAGGGTCGTGGGGGCGCAGACGAGACGGAAGAGCGGGTCGGACACGGCCGCACCGTACCGCCTCGGACGCCCGGTGCCCGGTCCGCGGACCGGCACCACCCGTCGGGACGACCGTCCGTCCACGCGGCTGGCAAGCTGGGGGAGACCGCGCGTCCCCGCGCCCGTGGCACGCCGCCCGGACCGCCGAGGAGCGCCCGCCGCCATGACCCGACCCGATCCCGACCGCCCCGTCGTCCCCTCCGAGCTCCTGCAGGCGATCGCCGCGCTGGACTCCGCGCTGGAGAAGCAGCCGCCGCTGGAGGAGCCGCTCGTCCTGTGGCGGGTCTGGAACCGCGACGTCCAGGACTTCCCCGACGGCCCCCTCGAGCCCGGGGACACGATCGAGGACGCCGGGTTCTGCGACTGCACCCTGCACCAGGGGCACGCGATGTCGGTCGCCGGTCGCGGCACGGCGCTCGTCCGCCTGCTGCTGCCGCCGGGCGTCCGGGTCATGCCGCTCTGGTACACCGGCGGCGAGGCCGCGCAGGGCCTGGTCTTCCTCGCCCGCGGCACCCGCCTGCGGGTCGAGGCGGTCGACGAGGTCGGCGGCTGGGACTTCCCGGTCGTGACCGCGCTCGTCCTGCTGCCGGGCGACCCGCTCCCGGAGCCCGTCGGCGACATCGCGCTCAGCCTGCCCCCGCGCGACGAGATCCCGCCGCCGGCACAGATCACCCGCGTCGTCTGGGGCCCGGACGAGCCGCGACTGCTGCGCTGACCGGGGCACCACCGGCGCGGTCCGGCCGCGCCGCGTCCGGCTCCCGGGAGCCGCGCCGCCGAGGCGTCGCCGGCGGCGGAGGGGCGACGTGCGCCTCCGGCGGTTCGTCCCACAGCTGCGGCGTGACGGCGGCCCCGGCCGCCCCGACGGCCCCGGGGAGGGTGAGGCCGGGTGAACGCGCGGAACCGACCCATCGGTGAACGCCGTTGTCGGTATCCTCGCCCACGTGTGGTGGTCCGAACCAGAAGCCGAGATCCCGGTGCTGACCCGTGGCCCGGCCGACCTCCTCGTCCCGATCCTCGAAGGCCTCGGGCTCTCCCCGTCGTCGGGCCTCTGGACGGACGCCGCCCACACCCTCGGTGTGGCGCGCTCGCCCGCCGGGCTCTTCGTCGGCTGGCTCGACGTCGGCTGGCTCACGGCGGACGAGCCGTTCACGGAGATGCGCGACATCACCCACCTGGTCGAGCGCCCGTCCCCGGAGCCGCTGGCCCACGAGCTCGGGATCGCGCTGGCCGAGGCGGCCCGGTCGCGGGTCGAGCACCTGCGCGGCTGCGACCGGTGCGACGAGCGCTTCGTCCCCGGCCAGATGTTCGGCGCCGCGTGCTGCCACAGCTGCGCCGTCCGCGACGGCGACGCCTGCGGCTGACGCGTCGGGCTGCCCGGCCGGGGAGCGTGATCCGCCGGACCGGCGAAGGTCGGGACCGCGGGGTCGGCCCAGAGCGTCGAACGACCGTCCGGGACGCGCGCGAAGATGCGTCATCCGCGACGTCCGGCCGACAGACAGGGCATGAGCAGCGCTCAGCCCGCCCCATCGGCCCCCCTCGGGCGGAGCGTCGCGTCCGACCTCGTCGCAGCGCTCGTGGGCGGCCGGCGCGCCGGGCGGGTCCAGGGCATGGCGGTCACGCGACGTCGGCGTCGGGCGAACGACCCGACCGCGGACGCACCCCGCAGCACGACGGTGGACACCCCGGGGTCCTCGGGCGGCACGACGGCTCCGCAGGAAGGACCATCGGGCTCCCCGGCCGGCACGACCTCCGGCGTGGACGACGCCGCGCCCCGGACGGGTGGCCTGCAGGCGGCGACCGGCGCCCGTGGGGCGGAGGGTGCCCCGCCCGTCGCACCCGACCCCGACGCCCGTGGGCCGCGACCCGACAAGGCCTCCCGCGGGGCAGGGCGCGTGCCGGAGCGCCGACGCGCGGTGGAGGCCGGGATGATCGGGCTCGGCGACGCGGAGGCCGGCGAGCTCCCCTGGTGGGGGCCGTGCTGGGAGCGCGGACTCGACGGGGGCACGGATCCGGACCGCCTGTTCGACGAGCTCCGGGACTTCCGCCGAGAGGTCCGGGTCCTGCACGGCCTGCGGGTCGCGGGCACCGCCTCGGCCATCGACCACGTCCTGGTCGGTCCCGGGGGCGTCGTGGTCGCGGACACGGAGACGTGTCCCGGGAAGGTCCGGACGGACGGGGTCCACCTGCGCGTCCGGGGCCGCGACCGCTCGCCGATGGTCGACGTCGCGTTGTGGCAGGCGGAGGTCGTCCGCGCGACGCTCGAGCGCCGCGGCATCCGGGACGTCCCGGTGCACGGGGTCCTCCACTGGCAGCACGTCGAGGGCCTGGGCACCAAGGCCGTCTGCCTCCGGGGCGTCCCGCTCCTCTCGGCCGGGGCGACGATGGGCCTCGCCGCGGTGGGCACCGAGGTCTCGCCGCTCGCGGTCGAGCGGATCGCGGCGGCGCTCGAGCCGGCCTGCACGCGGCACTGAGTCCGAAGACCCGGGAGGCGTCGCCGGGCGGGGGAGGGGGACGCGGCGGCGCTCGAGTCGGCCTGCACGCGGCACGGAGTCCGAGGACCCCGGAGGCCACGCCGGCCGGGGAACGGGGACACGGCGAGAAGGACGTCGTCACGACCCCGGGGTCGTGACGACGGCGGAGCCGGGTCGCGACGAGACCCGGGCGCGGCGACCGGGCGGGGCCGTCGGGGGCCGTGGACGCGCGATGAGCGCCGGACGCTCCGAGAAGAGGCCGGCGAACGGCGGGCGAGGAGTCCTACAGGAGCTCCGAGGACGCGGGGAAAAGAAATTTCGACGAGTTCGACGCGCCGGATCGCCAGTGTCCAAGGGGGATTCGGACGGATGCCGGCCGTGCGGCCAGCGGTCCGGAGCGAAAAAGTCGAGGGGCGCGACGCATGCCCAGGGGCCCGTATGTATATTCATCGAGCCGCTGGTCACCGCGGCGCAGCGCCACAAGCCAGAGACCCGAGGGTCTCGACACGGCAGAGGCGGATGCGCTACGCTGATCAGCCCGCATCGGACATCGGTCTGGTGTGCGCCTCCAGAGTTTGAACACCTGGTCCGTAGGGCGCGGCGGTCTTTGAAAACGCAACAGCATGCGCATGTCTCGCGGAAGCGGGGTGTGCGTCCAGGTTCGATGGCCGAGCCGATCTTGCCTTTGTGGCTTGGGATGGTGTCGGTCGATTGAATATTTTTGGTTCCGATCGGATGGGTCGCGTTTTGCGGTCTGGATGGTCGGTTCCTCCGTCATGTTGGGGGTGCCGTGGTGTACTGGTGCCCCTGTTTTGATTCATGGCAATCTCTCTGTTCATCTGGTCCTGTCAGGGACTGGGTGGGCGCCACTTAGGAATTTGTGGTTCTTCACGGAGAGTTTGATCCTGGCTCAGGACGAACGCTGGCGGCGTGCCTAACACATGCAAGTGGAGCGACGAACCGGGGCTTGCCCCGGGGCAGAGCCGCGAACGGGTGAGTAACAC
>WLOB01000103.1 GCA_009699505.1 Actinomycetota bacterium
CTCCCCGTCTACCTGCGGACCGTGATGGGCTGGTCGTTCTGGCAGGTCGGGATCTTCATGGCCGTGTGGACCATCGGCTACGGCATCGTCCAGGCCTCGGCCCCGCGGTTCGTGAAGGACCCCGACGGCCGCACCGCCGCGAAGCTCGCGTTCGTCCTCGCCGCGTTCCCCGCCGCGATCGCGACCGCCATGAGCACGAGCATCGACTCAGACGTTGTAATCGTCGCTGGGCTCATCGTCTTCGGCGTCGTCTTCGCGATGAACTCCGCGGTGCACTCGTACCTGATCCTCGCCTACGCCGAGGGCTCCAAGGTCGCGATGAACGTCGGCTTCTACTACATGGCCAACGCCTTCGGCCGCCTCTCCGGCACCGTCCTCTCCGGCGCGCTCTACCAGTGGCAGGGCCTGCAGGCGTGCCTCTGGGGCTCCGCGATCATGGTCCTCGCCGCCGGGCTCCTCTCGCTGCTGCTGCCGGGCGACCCGGCACGATCCCGGGCGCCGCGCGTCGCCTCCTAGCGAAACTGCGAACGGGGCTGTCTGACGCCGCGAGACGGTCCAGAACGCCGCAAGGAACGGACCATTCGGTCGGGGTCTAGCTGCGGCTGCCGAAGCGGAGCAGGTTGCCGTCGGGGTCGATGTGGGCGCCTTCGCGGATGCCGTAGTCGGTGTCGACCGGCGGGACCGTCCTGCCGCCGGTGACCGAAGCCCACTCGCCGGCCAGAGCGTCGGCGTCGTCGACGGCCAGATACGCGCACCCGGCGGTCAGCGTCGGGTCGTGCTCCGCGTTGAACGAGACGTGCAGATCGACCCCGTCCCTGGACGCGAAGCCGTAGCCCTCGTCGAAGGCCTCGACTGCGAAGCCGAGAGCCCGATAGTGCTCCAGCCACCCGTCGACGTCGGTCGTGGAGAACACGGGTGCGACGGACGACAGCGACGGGCGCGGGCTCACAGACGCATCGTCCGCGAAGTCGTGACGGCGGGCAACCCTCTCACCGCGCTCGCGCACCGCCGGGACGTCGGTCCCGGCGGTGCGGCGCTCACGCCAGCTGGGCTTCCGTCCGGGGGCGACGGCTCAGGCGGGAGACGATCGGCGCCGCGGTCAGGGTGCCGAGGACGAGACCGACCTGCATGAGGAACGTGAACCGCACGTCGGTGGCCATCGGCATGCTGTCGGAGTAGTAGAGGACCAGCATCCAGCCGAGCATCCCGACATCGAACGCCACGACCGTCACCAAGGCGATAACGGCGGCGGTTCGCAGTCGCGTGGCGGCCGCCTGTCGGTCGGCGGGGGAGGCGACGACGGCGAGTTCGAAGAGCACGAGCATGATCGTCGCCAAGACGGTGATGATCGCGACCATCGCCCACATGTCGACGTTGGCGATCGTCAGGCCCGTCAGGACGACGATCGGCACCCCGACGATGTGCGCCAACCCCGACGCCACCCCGCCCTGCAAGCCGAGCGCGAGACCCGACTGCGCCTTAGGCGCAGCCGCGGGCACCTCACGGCGACGAACGTTGCGGCGCTGCAGCACGATCGCGAGCGGTCCGAGGTAGAGCGCCGAGAGCGGCCAGATCGCGGCAACGATCGGTCGCTGCGGGCGGTCCCCGCGGCCGTAGACGTCGAAGGCGACGATCGCGGCGCTGATGATCGCGGCGACGATCCATAGCCACGACAGCGTCGTCAGCCACGCCGGGAGGCCCGACCCCATCTCGTCCATCTTCATTCCCTGCATGCCTTGCATCGCGGGTCCCTGATCTGTGCGGTCATCAGCCCCGGTGCGAACGGGACAACAAGACGTTGGGTCATGACGGTACCGGACCTCCGACGATGTGTCGGAGGTTCCCGGTGGTGTGGCGCGCTACTGCACGACGATGTCGGGGAACGCGACCTCGTGTACTTCGAGGTCTGTCGCGGTTTTGAGCTCCTTCAGCAGCTTGGTTCGGACCCGCTTGCGGCCTCGGGTGGAGGACAGCTGACGGCCGGTGGCGGCCCCGACGACGTCGGTGACGATGCCTCGGACGATGCCCTCTTCCGGCATTGCGCCGTAACCCTCGGGGGGTGTTTCCTCGCCGTGGGGCTCCGGGAGCTCGGCAAGCACCAGCGCCACGGTGAACTTGGCGTATCGGTCGTCGGCGAGGTTGACCAAGAAGTCCTTTGGCAGGACGTAGACCGCCCCGTCGATCTTCGGCTTCTCCGTCGCCTCGGCGGGGCCGCTCAGCAGGAACTTGTAGACGCCCCCAGCAGCCAGGATCGCGATGAGTACCAACGGGATGAGCTTTTTTGACATGTCACCGGAAGGGGGCGTTGCGGGCAGGCCCCGCCTCGGTACTGGGTGACGCGAGGGGGTGCGTGGACGCAGATCGGGATGTATCGCGGTGGTCGACCGGGCCTACGGGTCCTGGAGGCCAAACGGACGGACCGACGGGCGAGCCCCGCTCGCCTAGAGGCCCTTGGGGTGGCGGACGGTGTATCCCGAGAGGGGTCGAGGCTCGGCGTTCCAGCGGCTGCCGTAGACGCCGGAACGGCCGCTGGTGTCGTAGCGCACCCCGCCGACCGTCATGAACATGTGGCCGGGGCTGGTGTAGATGGTGACCCACCTTCCCGGTCCCGGCTCGCCCCATCTCTCGAATCCTCCGGACGCCAGCGGGGCGTCCATCAGGCCGGCGCCGGCGAGGGCGTAGCTGACCGAGCCGGAGCAGTCGTATGCCGTGTCGATGAAGTCGGCCCCGTGGCCGCCGCCGTAGACGTACGGGAACCGGGCGATCGCGTTGGCGCTGCCGATGATCTGCGCGACCTTTTTCGGGGCGTCCGCAGGGATGCGTGCGTTGCCCTTCGCGGTCAGGGTCACCGCGCCGCTCGGACCGGTGCCCGTCGGGTCCTGCGATGCCTCCCGCTGGACCTCCTTCATCTCCTTCAGCTCGGCGCGAATTTCATCGTCCGACGGCGCGCCGGGGGAGATGGAGAACTCCTCGCCGGTCACAGGGACAGCGTCCTGAGCTCGTACCCCGCGGGCCGCGGCCTTGGTGGGGACCGGAGCTGCAGGCCCGCGCGCCGCGCCTGGGGGCAGAGGGGAGGACTGCGCGGCCTCGGCATCGTCAGAGACGTTCTGCACCTGCGCGGCGAGCACCGGCTTGGCTTCTGACGCTTGCGCCGGCGGCTCACTGGCACCTCCGCAGCCGACGATCGCGCCGGCGCCACCCGCCGCTGCAATTGCCGCGCAGACCAGGGTGAGACGTCGGCGCCGAGGGTGCGTCATCATCGAACCGCGACCTTACAGACCGTAAAAGTTCGCGTGTGGTCGGCTCCGGCAGAACGACTCGTACCGGCTCGAACTCCCCGCCAGCACGCTGCGTTGCATCGAAGATGCGCTGAGCCTTGCCGTCCGGGCCTGCTCTACAGCGTGTAAGGGACTGGCGGGTGAGGACGCCGCCCCTTACGGGCTGATCGAGGGGACGCTGGCAGCCCGGCGTGGGCGTGGCGGGTCAGCCGCGGCGCATCATGCGGCCGACGGCGGCCATCAGCTCGTCGGTGCGCTCGAGGTTCTGGGTGCCGTCGGCGTGGTGCACGCAGGTGCGGGCGTGGCCGTCGAGCAGACCGAGGGCGACCTTGTCCAGCGCGGCCTGTACCGCGGAGATCTGGGTGAGGACGTCGATGCAATACCGGTCGTCCTCGACCATCCGGTCGATGCCGCGGACCTGGCCCTCGACGCGCTTGAGCCGCGCACGCAGCTGGTCCTTCGTCGCGGTGTAGCCCCGCACCGGCGGCGCGGTGGTGGTCTCTGCAGTCGACGCCATGAATTCATTCTACGCATACCCCAGGGGGGTTCCAAGCGGCGACGTCAGCGGGCTTCTGGATCGCCTTGCATATACCCCCGGGGGGTGTGCTACGTTGTGGTTGTCGCATACCCCCCACCCGTATAAAAGGACCCCAGGATGAGCCAGACGATCGAGACCTCCTACCGCGTGCAGGGCATGACCTGCGTGCACTGCGAGCTGTCCGTCCGCGAGGAGGTCGAAGAGCTCGAGGGCGTGCAGTCCGCGGTCGCCGATCGCGCCAACGGGTCGCTGATCGTGCGGGGATCTGCCGAGCGCGACGAGATCCGCCAGGCCGTGAAGACGGCCGGCTACACCCTCGTGGACTGACCGGGCGCTGCCGACATGAACGTTCCCACCAAGCTCGCCGCTTTCGCCGCCGGCCTGGCCCTGACCTTCGGGGCCGCCACCGGCGCCGGAGCGCTGATCGACCCCACCGACAGCCCCGCCGCCACCAGTGGAGCCCACGGCACGGCCGAGAAGGTCGGCGGGCACGGTGGGAGCCACCAGACCCCTGTTCCCGCCGCCGCCAGGGCGCTGCCGGGAGGGCTCTCCAGCGCCCAGGACGGATACACCCTCGCCGTCGAGCGGACGACACGGACCCCGGGCGTCCGCTCGACGCTGCGTCTGCGGGTGATCGGCCCGGACGGCCGGGCGGTCAGGGAGGGCTACGAGGTCGAGGCCGAGCGGGAGCTGCACCTCATCGTGGTGCGCCGTGACGGCACCGGCTTTCAGCACCTGCACCCCCGCCGCGGAGCGGACGGCACGTGGAGTACGTCCCTGACCCTGGCGGCGGCCGGAAGCCACCGGGCGCTGGCGGACTTCACCATCGACGGGGTCCGCCGAACCCTCGGGATCGACCTGCAGGCACCCGGCACGTTCACGCCGATCGCGGTTCCCGCCGCCACGGACCGCGGGCGCACTGACGGATTCGGCGTGCAGCTGACGTCCGGGCCGGTACGAGCTGGCCGCGAGAGCAGGCTGCGGTTTCGGATCACCCGCGACGGCCGGCCGGTGCAGGCGCTGCAGCCCTACCTCGGGGCGCGCGGGCACCTCGTCGCGCTGCGCGACGGCGACCTCGCGTACCTGCACGTCCATCCCGATACGACCACCGCGGTTGGCGAGATCCCGTTCGTGGCCGAGTTTCCCAGCGCCGGCCGCTACCGCCTGTACCTGCAGTTTCAGACCGGCGGACAGGTCCACACCGCGCCGATGACCGTGGAGGTCACCCGATGAGCACCCCGACCGACCATCTCGCCTCGCAGCTCGAGCTGCCGGTGCAGGGCATGACCTGCGCCTCCTGCGCCAACCGCATCGAACGGCGACTGAACAAGCTCGACGGCGTCGAGGCGACGGTCAACTACGCCACCGAGAAGGCCGCCGTCCGCTTCGATCCCGACACCGTCTCCCCGGATGAGCTCGTCGAGGCGGTCGAGGCTGCGGGCTACCGCGCCACCCTCCCCGCCACACCCGGCACGCCCCCGACCCCCGAGGCGCAGGACGATGACCCGTCGCGGGCGTTGCGCGTCCGGTTGATCGGCTCGGCGCTGCTGTCGGTACCGCTGCTCTTGATCTCGATGATTCCGGCGCTGCAGTTCGAGTACTGGCAGTGGCTCGCGCTGCAGCTGGCGACCCCGGTGGTGTTCTGGGCGGGCTGGCCGTTTCATCGCGTCGCGTGGCTGAACCTCCGCCACGGCACCGCATCGATGGACACCCTGATCTCCGTCGGCACGCTCGCTGCCTGGGCGTGGAGCGTCGCGGCGCTGTTCTTCCTCGGCGCCGGCGAGTCGGGCATGAAGATGGGCTTTGACCTCGTTCTGGACCGCTCCGCCGCGACCGACCACATCTACCTCGAGGCCGCCGGCGTCGTCACGACGTTGATCCTCGCCGGCCGGTACTTCGAGACCCGCGCCAAGCGCCGCGCCGGTGCTGCGCTGCACGCCCTCATGGCCCTCGGCGCCAAGGACGCCACCATCCTGAACGCCGACGGCAGCGAGCGCCTGGTGCCGATCGAGCAGCTGCAGACCGGCGACCGGTTCGTCGTCCGCCCCGGCGAGCGGATCGCCACCGACGGCACCGTCACCGACGGACACTCCGCGGTCGACGAATCCTTGCTGACCGGCGAGTCCGTGCCGGTCGAGAAGGCCCCCGGCGACACCGTCGTCGGCGCCAGCATCAACGCCGGCGGTCGCCTCGTCGTGGAGGCCACCCGCGTGGGATCGGACACCGCCCTGGCGCAGATCGCGCGGCTGGTCGAGGACGCCCAGACCGGCAAGGCCCCGGTTCAGCGCCTCGCGGACCGGATCTCCGGGATCTTCGTCCCGATCGTCCTGGTGCTCGCCGTCGCGACCCTCGGGTTCTGGCTCGGCGACGGCTCCAGCGTCGCCTACGCGTTCTCCGCCGCCGTTGCTGTCCTGATCATCGCCTGCCCCTGCGCCCTCGGACTGGCCACCCCGACCGCCCTGCTGGTCGGCACCGGTCGCGGCGCGCAGCTGGGACTGCTCATCAAGGGCCCCGAGGTCCTCGAGTCCACCCGCCGCGTCGACACGATCGTCCTGGACAAGACCGGCACCGTCACCACCGGCCAGATGCGCCTGATCACCGTGGTTCCGGCCGCGGGAGAGGACCCCGATCATGTCCTTCGCGTCGTCGGGGCGCTCGAGGCCGCCTCCGAGCACCCCGTCGCCCGCGCGATCGCCACCGCTGCCCGAAACGCCGCCCCCGAAGGTCTGTTGCCGCTGGAGGGCTTTGAGAACCGCGAGGGGCTCGGCGTGCAGGGCATCGTTGACGGGCACGCCGTCGTCGCCGGCCGACCCACCCTCCTGCAGGAATGGGCCATGCCCCTGGAGGACGACCTCCACCGTCAGCTGGAAGAGCAGCAGGCCCAGGGCCGGACGGTCATCGCGGCCGGTTGGGACGGCCAGGTCCGGGCGCTCCTGGTCGTCGCCGACACCCCGAAGGACTCCAGTCGCGAGGCGATCGCGGCGCTGAAGGGCCTGGGGCTGCGGCCGGTGCTGCTGACCGGAGACAACGCCGCCACCGCCCATGCCGTCGCCAGGGAGGTCGGGATCGACGAGGTCATCGCCGACGTCCTGCCGGCCGAGAAGGCACAGGTCGTCCGCCGACTGCAGGACGAGGGGCGGGTCGTCGCGATGGTCGGCGACGGCGTCAACGATGCGCCCGCGCTGGCGCAGTCCGACCTCGGCCTGGCGATCGGCACAGGCACCGACGTCGCGATCGAGGCCTCGGACCTCACCCTTGTCTCCGGCGACCTGCGCGGCGCCGCCGACGCGATCCGGCTGTCCCGCAGGACGTTGCGCACCATTCGCGGCAACCTCTTCTGGGCCTTCGCCTACAACGTCGTCCTGATCCCCGTCGCGATTGCCGGGCTGCTGAACCCGATCCTCGCCGGCGCGGCGATGGCGCTCTCCAGCGTCTTCGTCCTCACCAACTCGCTGCGCCTGCGGTCCTTCCGCACCCAACGCACCACCTGACCACCTCGGCGGCCGGGCCGGAGGGTCCCGGCCGCCGTTCATCGTGCTGGCGGTCAGTGGTGGTGGCTGTGCCCGTCGTCGCTGCTCAGCGCGTCGGGCGGGAGGCGGCCGACGAGCACGGAGGCCAGCGCGGTGGAGAGCGGGACGGAGAGCACCAGAGCGGCGCTGCCCACCAGTGTTGAGACGATCGGTTCTGCCAGGCGTGCGTCGTTGATCGCGTCGCTAAGTGTGACGCCGTTGGCGGAGGCGATAAGCAGCAGCGGGAGCGTGGCGCCGGCGTAGGCCAGGACGAGGGTGTGGATCGTGGCCGAGAGGTGGTCGCGGCCGACGACGAAGGCCTCACGGTAAAGACCACGGGCCCCCAGCGTGGCGTTGGCGCGGTGCAGCGCGGCGACGGTGGAGACCTGAGACACCACGGTGTCAGTCAGGACGCCCAGCGCGCCGATGACCATGCCCGCCAGCAGGATGCCCTGCAGCGGGAGCTCGCCGCCGCTCTGCAGCGTGAAGGCGCTGAGGTCCCCATCCTTGCCGTCCAATCCGGCGAGGTCGGTCCAGAGGGTCCCCAGCAGCGCTGCGGCGACGAGCGAGACACCGATGCCGGTCACCGCGGCGAGACTCTGCGCCGTGATCCCGTAGGTCAGGATCGTGGTGACGAACATCACCGCCAGCGCCCCGACGGTCGCCACCAGGATCGGTGAGCCGCCGTCGAGGATCGCGGGCACCAGCCAGAGCACCACGAGCGAGAGGCTCATCGCGGTGCCCAGCAGCGCGAGCACCCCTCGTCCGCGGGCGACGACCGCTCCCAGCAGCGCGAAGAGGACGGCCAGCGCGATCACCGGCGTCCGTCGGTCGACGCTGCTGAACGCGTAGGACGGCTCCTGCGGCCCGGCCTCAGGCGCGACCGGGACGCCGGCGTTCTGGTCCGCCATGCGGACGCGCTGATCGACTTGCAGGTCGGGACTGACCTCTGCGGGTCCGAGGACGACGTCGACCTGCAGGCCCTTGTCCTGGCCCTCGTCCAAACGAATCTTCGCGGTGCGGCATTGCTGCTTGGTCGGTCCGCCGCAGGACGCAGATCGGACCTGGGTGACGGTGCCCGCGAGCGTCTTGACGCCGGCGCCGGCGACCTTGGGGCCCTGCCCGGAGGGCCACAGGGCGACGAGCCCGACGATGGTGAGCAGCGCGACGACGCCGACGACGCCGACCAGCAGGCGACCTGGTCGCGATGCGGTGATCGTCCGTAGCGCTCTCATCCGGGCCTGTCCGTAGTGCTTGGGGTTCACGTGGTGTCTTTGGGTCGGATGAACCGGGCGCCGGCGACGCAGATGGCCAGCAGGGCGAGGCTGGTCCACTGGGTGTTGCTCAGCCCCAGCGCGAGATCGGGGCTGTCTCCGCGGAGGAAGAACTCGAAGAACCGGCCGATCGCGAAGAGGCCGAGTACGAACCAGGCAAGGCGCATCGGCTGCCGGAAGTGGTGGCGCAGGGGCCAGACGACCCCGAGGATGAGCAGCGCGAGCAGGACCTCGTAGAGCCCACCGCTTTGGTACGCGAAGCGTGGATCGGGGGTCAGTGCGTCGGGGTGGGAGTTGCGCACGGCGAGGAAGAACGTGCTCCGCTCGCCGTAGTGCTCGCCGTTGATGACGTCGCCGATGCGGCCGATGGCCACGCCCAGCGGGAGGCCGGCGGCGATCGCGTCCAGGTAGCGGCTGCTGATGCCGGTCCGCCAGACGTATCCGGCGATCAGGACGCTCGCGAGGATCATGCCGCCGTCGAACGTGTAGCCGTTGGTGCCTATGAGCGTCCCGGGGTCCACGATCCCGGCCGGATCGTGCTCGGCGAGATAGAACAGGCGGGAGCCTATGATCGCGCCTACGGTCAGTAGGGCCCCGAGGGTGGCCACCGGCTCGGTCGGTAGGCCGCGTTCGCGAAGCCAGAACGCGGCGGTCCAGCCGCCGGCGATGATCCCCAGCGCGATCGTCAGGCCGTGCCAGGCGATGGTGAGCGGCCCGAGGTGGATCTCTGGCGGGATCCCGATCGTGATGACCGAAAGCACGACCTACGCCCCGCTCCTGGGAGCGACGTGGGGGTGTCGAGCGGACCATGTCGCAGCACACGCCTGCGAGCAGAACGCGGGGGACGCGTCGATGCCGGGAATCCGGACCGCCTGCGTCGCGTCGACGGCGAGGTGACAGACCGGGTCGATGTCCAGTCGCCCGGGTGGCCCGACGTCGGTGACGCGCTGGGCCCGGTAGAGCGTGGTCGGCGCGCCGGTGTCGTGCAGGACGTGCTCGCCGATGCCGATGAAGTCGATCTGCCCGCGGTCGGTGGCCTGCCGGGTGCTCGACGTGGCGAGCACCTGGCCGCGCTGTGCGTGCTCGGCGACCCGGGCGGCGACGAGGGCGGCCGGACCGGACCAACGGCCGGCGTTGAGTACCCCGGATCCGGTATCGAGGCCGACGCGCACGGCTGGGTGGCCGTGGCGGGTGAACGCGTCGATGGCGTCGAGGCTGACGGCGACCGCGTCGGTGGCTCGCGCCAGGCGCAGCATGACGGCGTCGCCGACGGTGTCGACGTACTCGCCGCCGTAGATGGTCAGCGCTTGGCGCAGGTGCTTGGCTAGGTCGGCGGTGTGGACCTTGGTGCCGTACGCGTCTGCGAAGACGAACGTGTGTTGGTTCATCGCGTGGATCCGGGATGCGCGACCCCGAGGGGCCGGAAGGGCTCTGGAACGCGGCCGCAGATCTGCTGGCCGCTGTGCTGCGGATGAGGCGCGCCGGAGGCGCCCCGGGCTACCGGGGTCGACGGTCTCGTCGACCCCGGAGCGGCATGGGCCTAGGCGGCGGGGACGCCGCCGGCGGGCGACGGGCTGCCGTACCACTGCTCGCGCCAGGAGTTCATCTGTGCGATTTCCTTTTTCTGCGCGGCGACGATCGCGGTGGCGACCTTCTTCAGCTCCGGGTCGCTGCCCTTCGCCAGCTCGGCGCGGGCCATCCGGATGGCGCCCTGGTGGTGGGGGATCATCTCGTCGATGAACGCCCGGTCAAACGGCTTGGCGTCCTTCAGGGCCCCCATCTTCATCGACATGCCCATGTCGTCCATGGACAGGCCGAGGGTGCTGGCCGCGGTGGTCATCGAGCCGTGGTCCATCGACTCGCCGTCCATCGGCATCGCTGCGGGCGTCACGCCCAGGCGCGTGGCGATCGCCTTCATCTGCGTGATCTCCGGCGCCTGGCCGGCGATGATCGACTTGCCGAGCCCACGGATCTGCGACCGCTCGCCCTGGGCGGGGGCGTAGCCGGCCATCTCCACGGCCATCTCGTGGTGCGGGATCATCTGGGAGACGAACGCCTTGTCGACGTCCGCCGCGGACGCAGCGGCGGTGGTGGTCGACTTCGACATGCTGCTCATGTCGTGACCCCCGCTGGCGGAGGTGTTGGAGTCGTCGGAGCCGCAGCCGGCCACGGCCAGCGCGCCGGTGAGCGCGAGCGCCAGGACGCCCGTTCGGGTGGTGAGGTGCTTCATGGTTGTCAGGTCCTACGTTCGGGGTCAACGGTGGTGCGCCCGCACGGGCAGGCGCGATCGGCACGTGCGGCAGGCGCACGTGCTGGATCACCGTCGAAAGACCCCGAGCTGCAGGAACAGCACGACCGGTGGGCCCGCCCGGGCGCGAACCACCGGCGGGTGATGCGTCAAGGCGTCTGCGAGCCGGAGGATCGGCGGGGCCCCGAGGTGGGTGCGCCGCCGGCGCTTGCGACGGACGCCGGCGTAGACCACGGCGATCGCGGTGCCGACAGCGATGATGCCCATGCACATCGCGGCGACGTGATCGGAGTGCATGCCCTCCATTGACATGCCCTCCGGCATGCCGTGATGGACCGCGATCGCGCCGCCGAGCCCAAGCACGACCAGCGCGATGAGCAGGCGCCGACGCGAACGCTGCAGCAGCGCTCGGATGCGCAGAGCGCTCACCGCGTCATCTCCGCAGAGACCACGTCGACACCGTGACACGCCGTGCGCCGCGGCGCACGGCCGCAAGAGATCGCGGACGCCATACCCATCAGGGGTACCGTACCCACCGAGGCTTTTCCAACGCTGAAGATGCGGTTCGGCGCGCCGACCTCGATGTCGCGCAGGGGCGCGCTACTGGCCATCGAGGCGTAGTCGCCAGGTGCGGCCGCCGTCGTCGGAGCTCCGGACGGAGTTGTCGTGCAGCGCGACGAGGAGCTGCCCGCGTGC
>WLOB01000104.1 GCA_009699505.1 Actinomycetota bacterium
AACCGGGGGAACAAGCCGAGCCGGGACCGGAGTTCGACCTCGTCGAGCGTGACGCGCGCCGCGCAATGGTCGAGCGTTCTCGGGGCGGTCGTGTCCATGATGAAGGCGGCGAGCCGCCCGTCCGCCGTGACCAGGACCTTCCAATAGCCGGACGGCACACGATGACGTTCGTCGGCCTTCGGCATCGGCGGCATGACGCGCTCGAACAAGGGGCCCGTCAGAACGTAGACGGCGATGTTCCGCGTCCTGGCGAGATCGTTCTCCTTGGCCTCCAGTCGCTGCCACGGCCCCTGGTTCAGCGCAGCACCCTGAGGCGTGATGTTGGAGAGGATGTTGGTGTCGGCGGCGAACGGCGTTCCCGACTGACCGGCGAGCGGCGCCTGATGTCCGCGGTCGATGCCCAGCGTCTTCGGGGCGTCGTCGTAGTCCTCCTTCTCCAGCGTCTCACCGGGATCGAGCCACGGATCGGCGACCCAGGTCCGTTCGCCGGACGGGCCGATCGAGTCAGGAGTGACCCGATACGCCACCCAGTCCGCCATCTTGGTCAGGTCGTTCGACGCGAGCGTGTAGATCTCGCGAACGATGATGTCGTCGATCCCCGGCGCACCGATCGGGCAGCCGTGCAGACAGTGGAACGTGTGGAGCTCGGCGTCCTCGGCTCGCGCGGCGCCGGTGGATGCGGCGAGGAAGATGGCGAGAGCGGCGCCGGCGAACCGCAGCGGATGGATGGGCATGTCTCCGCTCCCTCAGCGATACAGATGGTCGAAGCGTTCGTGGTGCCGCAGCGCCTCCGGCCGATATGGCCCGTCGCCGCCCTGGTGCGGCACCGAGTCCAGAGCGAACCGCTCGGCGACGGACGGGTGGAGGGTCGCGTTCCTCTTCGGACTCCGATGCTCGACCTTCCAGGACAGACGACGCGTCAGTCCGCGAAGCAGAGCCGGCGTGCGGTTGCGGATTGTGTCGGCCATGCCCGCCACCTCATCGTGCTGAAGACCGGCAGCCGACGGGAAGAGCTTCAACCGAGCGGCATCGACGAGCAGGGGATGGGGCACCGCCCGCGCCTCCTCCAGCATCCACTCCAACGCGACGTCGGACAGGCGGGATTCCGCCTCGGGGTAGCTCCCGCCGATGTCGGAGTGGTTGCCAGCGAACCAGAGCTGCAGGAAGGGTTTCGGTTCGCCTTCGACCTCGACCGGCGCGTCCACCCCCTTGCCGGTCCCCCACGGCACGCGAGGGAAGTCGGCCCTGTTCTCGTCAAGCGAGATGGCGTGCCGTGCGTACGTCACCCTGCGCCCGAGCAGCTTGTCGTAGTCGCTGCCCGCCCACTTCGCGATGTGCCAGGTGAAGCCGCGTCCGGTCGGGCTGCGACGAAACACCTTCAGTGACGTGCTCAGGTGGGACCAGGCGGTCCATCCGATGACTACGGCCGCCGCAACGAGCGATCCGGCGGTCCAGCCGACGTCGAACAGCCAGTGGAGGAGCGCCGCGCCCAGTCCGATGCCGACCGCGACGATGACCGCGAGCAGCAGGCCGAGAACGAGACGCAACGGGCCCTTCGCGCCTAGCGAGGCGACCGTGTCGAAGACGCCGATGAAGTAGGGAGCGGCGTTCGCTTCACCGTCCGTATCGGAGCCGTGCTTCAGCCGGAAGCGTCGCGCGAGCTCCTCGCGTTCGTCCTCGTAGTCTGCCCTTGGATGGCCGGCGCCGTGTTCGGCCACGCGGAACACGGCCTCCTGCGCGATGTCGCGCGTGGCGGCGCGGAAGCGTGGCAACGACCCGTCGGCGACCTTGGTCGGCACGCCGCACAGACGGAGCACGGTGGCAACACTTCGCGCGGTGTAGGCCCCGCGGCTGAAGCCGAAGAGCCAGATTCGGTCTCCCGGGCGGTAGTGGTTGATGATGAACTCGTAGCAGTCGACGATGTTGGTGGTGATCCCGCGTCCGGTCACCGACGACAGGAGCTTGCCGAGCCCGCGCCGGATCGAGGTGAGGCCGGTGGCGCCGGCGTCGGTGCCGAGTCCGGGATCGTAGAACACCACCTGCTGTTCGGGATCGATGTCGCTGTCGGGGCCCGGGCGGGTGGCCCGATACATCTTGAAGATGTTGCTCATCCGCTGTTCGGGGCGCACGCCGCCGTCCTGACCCGTCCCGTCGGAAAAGATCACGATGTTCTTCGGCATACTGCGATCCCTTCGTGGTCGGCGGATGAGGTCGGAACGGGCGGGACGGCTGTTGCCGCTGCCCCGCAGGACCAGCATCGAGGTTGGTGCGAGGCTGTGACGTCGGAACATGGTTCCGGCTGCTGGCAAACGCAATCGCCAGGACCGGGCGCCGATCTTCTTCGTGTTCGCCGGTGATCGCGCGAGCGCTGCGGCCCTTTCGGCTGCCGCGGCTCCTTGCGATCCAACTGGCACGGGACGTGCGATAGGGTGACATCGGCGTCATCCTGGGGCGACGCGCATGTCGTCCATAACAGAACAGGTTATCGGATTCGTAGTCCGGTGCCGGGCGGCGGACGTGTTCCGGCCCTCGCGACGACGTGATCGTCGAGCATGGGGACCGGACGTTGGTCGATGCGGTCGGCAGGCCTCGCCATGATTGGGTGGTGGTCGTTAACGACCGCGGTCGCCTGCACCGATGTTCGCGACGAAAGGCGTTTCTTCCGACGTCCCGTCGACCCGTGGCCTGCTTCGGGAGCTTCCGGCAATCCCGTCCGGTCCGTTCGGACTGCGGTCGTCACGGGGCCGTTCGGTCGATGACTTGCGGGCAGGGATGACCGCGACGATCCTCATTCGAGCGGCCGGCATCCCGATCGGGACGTGGAATTCGACGGGGTGCGGGAGTCGATGGGTGGCGGCTTGTGGACCGTCCGCCGAACCTCGTCGGCTAGGCGGCCTCGACCGTCCTGAGATCGTTATGCGGACGCTTGCGTATCATCAACCTGAGCGTGCCGTGGTCCTCGACGCCGGCGCCCTCGAAGCCGAGCTTCGCGAAGCGTTCCCATGCGCCGGCAGTGCCGCCGTCCACGGCGGTCCAGTAGATCTCCGGCGCGTGAGCCTTGTCGTTGTAGGCGATGGCGGCTCGGATCAGAGTGGTCGCATGACCCTGGTTCCGGAACGCCTGGACCACAGCCAGGTTGTGGATCACGCTCGAATTGGCGACGGTCACCATGACGCAGCCGATAGGTTCGCCGTCGTTCAGCGCGAGATGGACCTGATGCGCTTGGAGCAGCTCGGTCGCGTTCAGTCCGAAAATGTCGGAGTTGGCGGCCCCGGACGAGTTGTCCAGGACCGTCTGGAGAAGATCACTGTCGCCCGATGTAGCAAGCCGCACCGTGCACGCGTCGTTGGCGGGCGCGTCGCGGCGCATCGTGCCGTTCTCCGCTTATGCGTGATTTCCCGGACGGCCATCGGCGCGACGCTGATCGCTCTGCCGACGTTCCCGCTCAACGGCGGCGGCGGCGGCGGCGTTCGCCGAGGCCACGCGCTCGCGCTCGCGCTGCGCATACTTGTCGGCGACGCCCTGGATGTCCCGGATCATTTCGATGCTCAGCAGCGCCATGTCTATTTTCCTACGTCCCCGCCTCTTTCAGAATGTTGAACGATCGTCGGAGTTCCCGCAATCCCCTCCTCGGGCATTGCCACCGCTCACGTTCCCATATGGGGCGGTCGCGCGATATTGCACGTGGCCCCGTCACGCAAGCCCCGACGCTCGGACGTTGATCATCGGCAGGCGGCGTCCTCCGGACCCAGGATCTTCGAGTGGGCCGCCAGATCTTCAATCCGCAGCGGCACGTCCCCCACGTAGCGCCAAGCCTTCGCGAGGCCGTCCCGCCGCCCGTCGAGCGCGACGTCGGCGGCCGGCTGCTGGACGATCGTGAGCAGGACCGCCTGCGCATCGTAGGGGCACTTCAGCTCGATCGGGCGCGACGTCCCGTCGTCGCGCCACATGGCGACGACCCGGTCGTCGCCACCGGACCGATGGGTGCCGAGACGGTGCTGCAGCGTCATCAGTCCGCGGGACGTGAGGGTGAGGACCGCGCAGCCGGGGTCCTCGGCAAGCACCGTGGCGTATCGAGCGGGCCAGCGGGCCGCCATCTGGGGGGCGTCCATCAGAAGGGCGACCACCAGATTGGGTCCGACGGCGCGGATGACCTGCTGGCAAGGATCGACCCGGGCGAGATCCTCGCAGATCATCGCCGCCAGCACCGAGTCGCGCCTCAGGACGGTGAAGTCGACCTGTCGCGATTGGAGCGCGATGTTCTCCCACCACGACAGTTCGGGCGAAAGGGTGCCGAGAAGGCCGTAGGCTCGGAGCTGCTCGCGATCGAGCTTCCAGCGGTGGTGCTTCTCTCTGACCGTGTCCCGCTGTTCGCCCGCGGGGCCGGCGCCACCGGGATAGGTGGTGGCGGCGACGAAGTTTCCGGTCCGTCCGTCGGGGTGCGAGGACGTTCCGCTGACGAAGATCTCAACCTCCGGCAGCCGGGTCCTGATGTGATCGCGCACGGCCTTGAAGGAAGCGTAGTCGAGGGCGAGCTCGGGCAGCACGACGCCGTGGATCGACGGGCTCTGCGCGCGCGCGGCGTCGATTACGGAGTCGATGAAGGCGGTCAGCCCGTCGTGGCCGCCCTCCAGCCAGTCCTGGTTCACGTCGAAGTAGCCGAAGCGGGGCACGGCGCCGACCCCGTCGTCCGACACGTCCTCGATCATGGCCGGCTCGAAGGACCGTGCACCGAGCGAATATGGCAGCGGCACCAGGACCAGGTTCATCGTGCCGCCGGGCATTGCGCCGACGGCGGCGCCCGGACGAGCGTAGTTGGGCGTCCACCGGCCCTTCACGACGCCTACCGGCGGCAGCAGCGCGAGATGGTGCGACAGGGATCGGAGGGTGCATCCCACGGATGGGGTCCGGACTTTCGGCAGCACGCTGACGATCGAGGGGTTGGCGACGGAGAGGCTGGTGATGTCCCAGAACTCCTGCTTGGTCGGAGCCGATGGGTCCGTCGCACTCAACGCGCGCTGGACGTGCTCCATCAGCACCTCGAACTCGAACCAGCGGATGTCGGTCTTCTCGCCGTCCTGGAAGCGGTCCATCTCACCGACGTCGAATTGGTACGCCGTGCCCGCCGCCGCCTCGTCGGCGATCGCCATCAGTCGCCAGGCGTGTCGCCACCACACCGGAAGGACGGGCCCCAAATCGTCGGTGGGGCGGGCAAGCAGGTCGTGGTCGCCGCACGCGGCCATCAGGACCCACCAGCTCTCGAAGAGCGGCTCCAGCGAGGACCAGGTGGCATCCCCGATGAGATGCAAGGCGAGCGCGCTCATGCTGGTGGGATTGCCCGTGAGATCGACCCAGGCCTTGGCGGCGTTCGCGACAATCGCCCGGTCCTGGTTCGTGATGTCCATGTGCCGGGGAGCCACGGCTCCAGCCGCTGCGGTGCCCGGACCCGCGGTCTTCTTCAAGGGCTGGAGGTGGTGGTAGATGCCGGCCTGCTCGACGACGTGCGCGGCGAACGCAAAGACGTCGTAGGGCATGCGCGGCGGCAGGTGCCTGACCGCATCGATCTCGGGTGCGGCGATCGAGACATTCGTCGACCACCCCTGCATGCTCGACTGGACCCGCCCCGATAGCATCGCGTCGGCGGCGTTCAGGTCTGCGTTGCCGGTTGTGTGGATCGATGCACCAGGCGGTCGGGGCCTTCTGAACCACCGCCTGTCCTCGTGACTCGGAGCTCCAGTTTCGATGCCCTGCAGAAAGAGCATGTCAAAGGTCTGATTGAGCGTGAAACCCATCCTGTCGGCCGTCCCCTGCTGGCCGTCCGGAATTAGGTCGACCTCACTCGTCGAAGAGCGCGTTTCGCGGCGCGGTTCTGTCCGCACTCTTCCCTCGACCGATCCGTCATCGCCGCGATCGCCTGTCGGTGCAAGGTGTTGGCGGTCGTTGGGGACACAGCCCGACCGCGGCGTTCCGCGGCCACGGCGGGGACTTCGCAGTCACGGGTGCGTCGGGCCGACGGGCCATCCTTCGGTCACGCTGCCGTGCGGATGAGCGAGGTCGAGGACGAAGGCGAAGGCGAGCTGTCCGTCGACCGTCTTGGACTCCAGTCGTCCCTTGCGGCGCAGGTAGACCTCCGCTCCGTCGGTGACGAGATAGTGGCGGGGCGCCGCTCTGACGTCACCCCAGAGATCGGCTTCGTTCTTGGCCCGGCGGAGCGCGGCGCCGAGCCTCTTCACCTCGATGCCCCGGGCGAGCAACTCCGCGATCACTCTCAGGAACAGGACGTCGTTGAACGAGTAGCGTCGGACGCGCCCCCTTCCGCTCGCGACGCTCGGCCGCAGAACGTCGATGCGGCCGAGATAGGTGATCATGTGCGACGAGAGCCCGCTGATGGCGGACGCCGTCGAAATGTCGACCGACCCTGGATCGGCGGTGCTTGCCATATATTGAGTCGTGTAGCATAACTCAAAATACGGCAACTGTTCTTCATCGCTTGTTCCCTAAACGTTCTGGTGCTTAGGTCGGATATTAACCCTTCCGATCCTATGGACCGCCGGATCAGACGGTGCCACGATCGGTTCTGCCGACGGAGTGAGGACATGAGATTCGCGCTTGAACCCTCCCGTGATGTCGGACTGCAGCATGTTCTGCGGAACGGCATCGCGTTGCTCGAGCATCGCGAGATGAATCAGGATCGGCGACGCGTGCTCGATGGTCTCTTGGAGATCGTGAGCGACGCGGATCGCGGATCAGGGGCGCTGCGGGAGCATGGCCTGACCTTCGCCCTCGACGAGAGGTGCGCGTTCGAGCGCTATTCCCTCTTCGTCCGTTATCTGGAGGACAGCGTCGACGATCTTCCGCGGCGTCTTTCGGAGGCCCGGGAGACGCTGCAACTCATCGGCGCGAGCGGGGACGTGTCCAGAGAGTGCGCGGCTTCGGTGGGAGATCTGCTGGCGCGTCTGCTGGGGGCTCTGGAGCGGGATCGGGCGTTCGCTCCGCTCGCGACGGTGAGGGACGTCCATTACAACTAGGCCGACGATAGACCGGGGGAGGCAGTCGGCAGCCTTCTTCCTCGATCGCCTTCGGGGCGAGGTCCTGCGGTTGCGCGCGGTCACCTACCCCGGCCATCACCCCGGCCCCGGCCAGTGGCTCGACGTCGTTTCGGGCACCCTGGACACGGCGATGGGCTGGCTGGAGGTGGCTCGGCTCCCGACGACGGCGGACGATGAGGCGCTGAGGCGCGTCAGGGACGCCGAGGAGCTCGGGCGATTCGCATACCAGCTGCTTCAGGAACTCGACGGCGCCGATGCAGACCAGATCCCGCATCAGATCGTCGGCCCGTTCCAGAGATGGGTCCGCGGACTGGGCATCGGCAATTCCATTTTCTTCCGAGCCGATCACGTCGCGAACTACGAGCTCGCCCGGTTTTATCTCGACGAGTCGCTGAAGAACGTCGACGATCCCAGTCCCTCGCTCCGGCGCGCCCTGGATTCGGTGGAGTGGCCGTTCCTCCGGCTGACCGTTCCCAGTCAGGCGATGGGAATGCTTCCGCACTTCGCCATAGTCGGACACGAGCTTGGGCATGCGATCCAGGAGAGGATCGCCCTCGGCTCGAACATCGTGGATCCCACGGCGCTGCTCTCGGCCATCAGGAGGAGGCTGGAGGAAGAGAACCTGCCATCGGGTCGCGCCACCGACCTCGAGATGCACAAGGTGCTCGCCTCCTGGATCCAGGAGTTCAAGTCCGATGCGGTCGCGCTGCTGATAGCCGGTCCGGCGTTCCTCTTCGCGTTGAGCGGCTTCTTCGAGATATCGGGGGGCAGCTACGGCATAAGTCCGACGCATCCGCCGTCCGACCTCCGCCGCCGCCTCGTCCTGGAGCGGCTACGGGCCGGAGCGCCGGGCCACGCGGAGGTGTTCGAGCGGGTCACCGGCATGCGTATCGAGGACGACAGCAACAGCCCAAACGTGGCCCGTCTGCCCGGAGCGGCCGAGCTCTACAGCGAGCTGAAGGCGCGATACGGTGCCGAACAGGCGGCGATCTGCGTCGAGGTGCTCCCGCTGGCGGAGGAGATCGCGGCGGCGGTGTTCGACGAGGCCGAGATCATGATGACGCGGGACGCTCCGGACATGATCTATCGGCCGGAGCAGCTCGAGCGCGATCTGCTCGACCATCTCGATCCGCTGTGCGCCCTCATTCCGCCCATCGAGACGAGACACGAAGGCGTCGCGAGGCCTGCCTCTCTCTCCGGCACGCTGAACGTCGGCTGGGCGGCGCTGCTCACGCGGCTGGACGACATCGGACGACCGACCGCCGGCGCGACGGGGTCGGAGACGATGAGGATGGAGAAGCTGCATGAGCTGCTGCTGAAGGGGGTCGAGCTGGCGGAGGCGAGGACCATGTGGGACGAGCGTCCGTGACGGCGCTCTCCTCAGGCGCGATCGCGGCCCGGATGGAGACCGCCGACCTAGACCGCCGGCTCGTCGTGAGCCCGATCCTGGATCCGGCGGCACAGATAAAGCCCGGGCAGGCGGCGGTCGACGTCCGCCTCGGCTTCGACTTCTGCCTCGTAACCGCGTCTAGGCACGGGTCGATCGACGAGTTCGGTTCGGAGAACCCCCTCGAGTCGCTGTCCGAACTCTACCGGCGCGAGTTCGTCCCGCTCGGTGGCCGGATCACGATCCACCCGCACCAGTTCATGCTGGCGCAGACGCTTGAATATCTGCGACTGCCGTCGGATCTGATGGCCTACGTGGTCGGACGGTCTACGTGGGGGCGGCTCGGCCTGATCGTGGCGACAGCGGTCGGGATCCATCCCGGCTTTGCGGGGAGCCTTACGCTCGAGCTGCGCAATCTCGGGGAGACGCCCTTAACGCTCTATCCCGGGCAAGCGGTGGCGCAACTTTTCTTCCACCACGTGGTGGACGCGTCGGGAGAACCGGCCTCCGAGAAAGCGGCCGGGACGCAGTACACGGGCACGGTCGACATGATCCCGCGTCGGCTTTCGGACGCGGTCACGGCCCGCAAGCTCCGGGGGCTGGTCCGCCCGCACGACCGCATGTCCACGGCGGACGAGGCAGGCTCCGAAACACCCACCGGCGCCGATCAGAACCCGTTTCAGTAGGGGGCGTAACGTCTGTAGACGTTGGCCAGCCGCAGACTCATTGCGTGACGGCTCACCTGGAAGCGCTTTGCGAGGTCCTTCACCTTCTCGTCATCGTCGACGGCGTCCACGGCGCCGGCCTCATCGAGCAGTCGGGTCGGCATCAGCAGCGACGCGGCGAAGAAATTGGCCTCGATCTCCTCGACGTCGCGCGCCATCGAGGACTCTTGGTTGCGGAAGTTGACGCGATAGCCCCGGTCGACGTGCTCGACCATGCCCTCGTGCAGGAGGAAGTGTCCGAACTCGTGCGCGATTGTGAAGCGCTGGCGGAGAGCGCTCTGCGCGTCGTTGACGCCGATCGTGGCGGAAGAACCCTGCCGGACTAGGAGACCGGAGACGTCGTCATCGAGCGGCCCCCGACGGATCGCGATGCCCCGCTCCCGCACCAACCGTTCGACCGGCACCGGAGCCGATATCCCGGGTTCCGCGGACAGCATGTCGTCGACCAGACGCTCGATCTTGCCGTAGCGGGCCCGCCGGGGCGGGATCATTTCGTCGCCTTCCCGGCGCGCTCCATGCGCTCGAGCAACTCAGAAGCTCCGGGGCCCGCCGTGTCGGCCGCCCGGGGCGGCGGCGCGATGCCCTCCGCATCCGACAGGAGTTCGGCGACGTCCGTCCCAAGGGCGCGCGCGACCTCGATCAGCTGGTGAAGCAGGATGGCTTGGCCCCCGCTCTCGATATTCGTGATCGACGTCCTCTTCAGACCGGTCATGCCCGCGAGCGAGGACTGCGTGAGGCCGATCGAGTCGCGCCGCGAACGTATCGCGGCACCCACCCGAGAATAGACCTCATCGGCCATCGTCGGCTCCCTCCATCATACGCGTGTCATGAATCATGCCTGTGGAGATGTCAATGCGCATGACATGAGCTTCCTTTCAATCTTGTTATCCTCGCTATCAGATCGAGTGTCATTGAAATTGACAATGTCCTTCGTTCCGCGGTAGCGGCGTTCATCGGTGACGGAGGACGATTCGGTGGAAGGTGAACGACGGCCCTTCAGGGTTCTCAGTCTTGATGGAGGCGGGATGCGCGGCATCTACACCGCCGCCTTCCTCGATCGCCTGACGGATCAGCAGGCGCGGCGGACCGGCTCAGGTCCGCTGGACCTCGGCCGGGGCTTCGACCTCGTGGTGGGCACGAGCACGGGCGCGATCGTCGCGTGCGCGCTGGCGGTAGGTGTCCCGATGCCGGAGGTCGTGGATCTCTACCGCGAGCATGGCGCCAGCATCTTCCCCCACCGGATCGGCGGGAGGGCCAGCGTGGTTCGTCGTCTTTTCGCCGGCCGCACCTTCGTCCGACAGGGGGACGCGGCGCTGAGGTCGGCGCTCGAGGCGGTGCTCGGCGACGCCACGATCCTCGACGTCTACGACGAGCGCGGCATCTCTCTCGCGATACCCACCGTGGACATGAGCAACCACAAGGCGTGGGTGTTCAAGAAGACGCCCGCGAGCGGGGTGCGCGACGACCACTACAGGCTGGTCGACGTGTGCATGGCCTCGAGTGCCGCGCCGATCTACCGGTCCCTGGCGATCGTCGACGATCCGAACTCGCCCGGCGCCCGGAAGGTCTTCGCCGACGGTGGTCTGTGGGCGAACAACCCGATCATGGTCGGGCTGACCGACGCGCTGACCATCGCGAAGCCGGATCAGGAGATCGAGATCTTCTCGCTCGGAACGTGCCCGCGTCCCGAGGGCGAGCACGTCGTCGGGGACGCCGCGAACCGGTCTATGATGGAGTGGCGCCTCGGAGCGGACGTGGCTCCGCTGTCGATCGCGGCGCAGGAGTTCGCATACGACAACATGGCGCGGCTGATCTCCGAGGCGCTGAGCCACTGCGGCCGTTCGGTCCGCCGGGTCCGCTTTCCGAACAGGCCGGTGCCTGCCAGCATGATGCCGTTCCTGGGATTGGACGATAGTCGTCCGGAGGCGATGGAGCGGCTGGTCGCCCAGGCCCACAACGACGCCGACCTGACGCGCAGCAACTGCGACGATCCCCGAAATTCAGAGGGCGCGATGGTCCGCCGTCTGCTCGAATCCCTCCCGACCGCGTCGGCTTCGCCGCGCCCAGACCAAAGGTGACCGACATGTTCGATTGTTCGAAGGACGTCCGCGCGTTCCACGACCAGAAGGTCGTTCTGCCCCAGGCGGAGCAGTCGGCGATGCGGCGTCGGCGCGACGCCAACCGCGACCGTCTCCGCAAGGGGCTCAAGGAGAACGGCGACCCCGCTCCGATCGAGTTCGTGAAGCAGGGCAGCTACGCCATGCTGACGATGCTGCAGCATCCGACGAACGACTACGACATCGACGACGGCGTCTACTTCCGCAAGGAGGACCTTGTGGGGTCGCGCGGTGCCGAGATGTCGGCGCTC
>WLOB01000105.1 GCA_009699505.1 Actinomycetota bacterium
CGGGGGCCCGCCCGCGTGCGACGGAGCGGCTGCGCGCGGCCGCCGGACGGCGGGGCGGCGACGCGCTGGAGGCCGTGCTCGAGCGCGGCTCGCCGACCGTGGTGCGCCGGACGATCGCCAGCGAAGCCGCGATGCTCGTGATCTTCCGCGGCATGGCGCGCTCCCTGGGCGCGGCCGCCCGTGCCGGGGACCTGCGCGGCGACCTGCAGTTCGACCTGGAGGGTCCGCGTGGCACCCGGCGGGCCTGGACCGTGTCGGCCGGGCCGCTCCGCGCCACGGCCCGTCGCGGCCCGTCGAGCGCCCCGACCCTCGTGCTGCGCACCACCCCCGACGACCTGCTGCGCCTCGTGGCCGGGCGCCTCGACGCCGGCGACGCGCTCCTGGACGGCCGCCTGGACCTCGAGGGCGACCTGGCCCTCGCGGTGCGGATGGGCGACCTCTTCCGGCGCTAGGCCGCGCGGGGCGTGGCCCCGGTCGGGCCGGCACGCCTCACCCCGGCGCGCGGCCGGGCCGACCGCCTGACGGGCCGGCCGGCCGCCCGGGCCGGCCGCCGAGCGGGCCGACGCTGGACGAACCGGCCCGGCTCAGCGCCAGACGACGTCCGTCACGCGCCCGGGGAGCGCGGAGCGGACCCGCGCACCGCCCCGGGGCCCGACGTTCACGAGCACGGCCGCGCGCGCGCCGCGCAGCATCGGCAGGTCGGCGGAGGAGTCGCTGTAGGCCACGTCCCAGGGCGGCTCGATGCCGCGCTGGCGCAGCTCGACGACCTTCGCGGGACCGTAGGCGTGCACGTGGAACGCGAGCCCCAGGGGCGTGCTGCCGATCCGCGAGCCGATGAGCTCGGCGTCCTCGAGCCCCGCGGCGTCGAGGACGGCGCGGGCGAGCGTCTCCTCGCTGCCGGTCACGACGACGACCCGGTCGCCGTCGCCGAGGTGCCCCAGGGCGGCGTCGACCCCGGGCCGCAGGAGCGCGCCGGGGCGGGCGGCCAGGGCGGTCCCGAACGCGGCGGCCCCCTCGCGGTAGGCGTCGAGCGACAGGCCGGAGAACCCCGCGCGCAGGAGCAGCTTGAGCCCGCGCGACCGGGTCGCCGGCACGCCGATCATCGGGACGAGGGCGGAGGTGGCGGCGAGGAACCCCGGGACGCGCCAGGGCGTCCGGAGGAGGCGGTGGCGGAGGAACGCGCCGAGGGAGTCCTCGCGGACGATCACGCCGTCGAAGTCCATGAGGATCGTGCGGCGCCGTGCCGGGGGCCCGTCGGGGACGATCCCTGGCGTGTGCAGGGAGGTCTCGGCGGCGTCGGACGCCGGGCCGGGGAGCGGGGGCGTCTGGTCCACCCCGCCAGCCTATCGAGGGGGCGGCGCCGTCCGCGGCCCGTGCGAACATGCGTTCGTGTCGTCGGTGATCTGCGTCCACCTGCCGCGCTTCCCGCTCGTGGTCGCCGCGGACGGGCGCGGCGAGCTCCTCGCCCAGCCCGTCGCCCTGGCGCCCGAGCCCGGGCGCTCCGCCGTGGTCGGCGAGGTCTCGCCCGCCGCCGAGGCCGCGGGGGTCCGCCGCGGGCTGCCCCTGGGCGAGGCCCTGGCGCGCTGCCCGAGCCTGCGGCTGCTGCCGCCGGACCCCGTCGCGGTGCAGGCGCGCTGGGACGAGCTCGTCGGCCGGCTCGAGGGCATCGGCGCGGCGGTCGAGACGGCGCAGGACGTCGCGGCGCGCGAGGTCTCCGCCCGCGGTGGGGCGTCCGTGGCGCTGGACCCCGAGGTCGGCACGGCCTGGTTCCTGGCCACGAGCGTGCGGCGCCTGCACGGCGGGTCGCTCGACGGCACGGTCGCGGCGGTGCGCGGGGCCCTGCGGATGCCGGTGCGGATCGGTGCGGCGCCCACGCGCTTCCTCTCGCGCGTCGCGGCGGGCCGCGCGCGCGTCCGTCGACCCGTCGTCATCGCGTCCCCGCCGGCGGGCGAGCCGGTCGACCTGGGGGTCCTGGCCGGCGAGCCCGTCGCCGCGCTGGCCCGGCGGCCCGGGTTCGAGCGGCTCGTCCCGACGCTCGAGCGCCTGGGCATCGCCACGCTCGGCGAGCTGCGCGACCTGCCGGCCGGCACCGTCGGCGCGCGCTTCGGCCGGCTCGGGCTCGACGCCCACGAGCTCCTGCAGGGCCGGGAGTCCCCGCTGCGCCCGCGGGACCCGACGACCCGGCTGGAGGCCGACCTGCTGCTGCCCGAGGCCGCGTCGGGCGAGCAGCTCGGCCACGCGCTGGGGCTCCTGATCGACCGCGTCCTCGCCGACCCGGGGCGGCGGCACCGGCCCGTGCGGTCCCTGCTGCTGCAGGCGTCGCTCGTCGAGCGCGGCACCTGGCAGGAGCGCGTCGTGCTGCGCGAGGCGATGAGCGACGCCGGGCGCATCCGCCTGGCGCTCGGGCCGCGCCTGGCGCTCCTGCCCTCCCCGGCGGAGCGGCTCGCGCTGCGGGTCGACGGCTTCGGCGTGCCGGTCCCGGCGGACCGGCCGCTCCTGGAGGAGGACGGCGCGATCCGCCGCGCCCGGCTGCAGGAGGCCGTCCGCCAGGTCCGCGAGGTCGCGGGCCCCGAAGGTGCGCTGCGGGTCGTGGGCATCGACCCGGACTCGCGGGTCGCCGAGCGGCAGATGGCGCTCACGCCGTTCGAGGCGTAGGCGCGGGGTGGCCGTGGTCGGTCGCGACGGTCGCGGCCCGCCCACGCGACGGTGCGACGTCAGCCGTTGATCATCTCGTAGACCGCGAAGACCACGGCCCCGACGCAGATCAGCCCCGTGGCCGCCACGAGCGCGAGGTTGAGCACGAGGCTGCCCTCGCGCTCGCCGTGCCGGATCCCGCTGCTCTGCGCCGCACCGCGCACGAGGAAGGCGAACGCGATCGCCAGGCCGATGCCGGAGATCGAGCCGACGAGGATCACCTCGAGCAGCTCGCCCCAGACGCTCAGGGCCAGCGGCGCGGCGACGGCGCTCATGCTGTGCCCTCCGCCAGCGGGGGCGGGGTCCGCACGCGCTGCGAGCGCAGGAACGCGGCGACGAGGATCGCGATCAGGACGAGCACGACGATCGGTCCGCGGGTCCCGCCGCCGGCGAGGTCGGAGATCTCGAACGCCAGCCCGCCGGTCAGCCCGGCGGCGGGGATCGTGAGGACCCAGGCGATGGCCATGTTGCCCGCGACGCCCCACTTGACGGCCGAGAGGCGCTTGGCCGCCCCGGCGCCGACGACGCCGCCGGAGATCACGTGCGTGGTGGAGAGCGGGAAGCCGACGTGGGTGGCGGCGAGGATCACCGCGGCGCCGGAGCCCTGGGCCGCGAAGCCCTGGGCGGCGTCCATCTTGATGATCTTCGAGCCCATGGTGCGGATGATCCGCCAGCCGCCGGAGTACGTCCCCAGCGCGATCGCCGAGGCGGAGGAGATGACGACCCAGAACGGCACCTGGGGGTCCGTCCCGCCGATGGAGCCGTGCGCGACGAGGGCGAGCGTGATGATGCCCATCGTCTTCTGGGCGTCGTTCGTGCCGTGCGCGAGGGCCAGCAGCGAGCCGGACGCGATCTGCCCGAGCCGGAAGCCGCGGGTGACCGGTCCGGGCCGCTGGCGGCCGACGATCCGGTAGATGAAGAGGATCGAGATCCCGGCCACCGCGAAGGCGAGGACGGGCGCGGCGACGGCGGGCACGATGACCTTGCCCAGGAGGCCCTCGCCGATGATCGCGCCGGGCCCGTTGGCGATGAGCATGGCGCCGACGACGCCGCCGATGAGCGCGTGCGACGAGCTCGACGGCAGGCCGAGCCACCAGGTGAGCATGTTCCAGAAGATCGCCCCGACGAGGCCCGCGAAGACGATCTGGAGCGTGATCTCCCCCGAGTCGACGATCCCCGACGCGATCGTGGCGGCCACCTCCAGGGAGAGGAACGCGCCGACGAAGTTCAGGACCGCGGCGATCAGGATCGCGAGCTTGGCCGGCAGCGCGCGCGTCGAGATCGACGTGGCGACGACGTTGGCGGTGTCGTGGAAGCCGTTGGTGAAGTCGAACGCGAGCGCGCTGACGACGACGATGACGAGGAGGACGTCGGCGGACATGGCTCAGCGAGGGGGGAGGGGCCGGCGGGTGGGGACCTGGGACGTGACGGTCGGGGCCCGCACGCCCTGCGGGTGGCCGTCACCCCGCCGCAGGACGACGCGGTCCCGCACCCGGGACGTGACGGTCGGGGCCCGCACGATCTCCATCACCGGTTCTTGATGACGATGCCCTCGAGGATGTTCGCGACCCGTTCGCACGAGTCGATCCCGTCCTCGAGCCGCTCGAAGATGTCCTTCCAGCGGATGACGACCATCGGGTCGATCCCGCCGTCGAACAGCCCGGCGATGGCAGCGCGCGAGAGGCGGTCGCCGTCGTTCTCCAGCCGGTTGACCTCGACGGTGTAGTGCCGGATGTCGCCGAAGTCGCGCAACCGGGGCATGCCCGCCGCGAGCGCCTTCGTGGCGTCGACGAGGATGGCGCAGAGCCCGTGGGCCTGCTCCATCGGCGCCTCGACCTTGTAGAGCAGGATGAGGTCCGCGGCCTCGTCGATGAGGTCGACGATGTCGTCGAGCGCGGAGGCCAGCTCCAGGATGTCCTCGCGCTCGATCGGCGTGACGAACGTCTGGTTCAGGTGGCTGATGATGTCGTGGATGATGCGATCGGTGTCGCTCTCCACGGCGCTGATCTCCCGCGCGATCTCGGGCGAGTCGGGCAGCTCCGCCATGAACCGCGCGAGCAGCTCCGCCGCTCGGACGGCGTTCTGCGACGCCTCCTCGAACAGCTCGAAGTACCGCGTGTCGCGGCCCGTGAAGACCTTCGTGAGGCGCGCCATGAGGACCCGATGTAATCACGGGGTGAACGCCACGTGAATCGCGAGGGGGCGCTCGCGGCCCGTTCGCGCCGTGGGGGACGGGCGATGCGGGTGCGGACGGACGGGTCGGTCGACGTGCCGGGGGGCCCCGTCGGGACGACCCGCGTGCGGCGCGCCGCCGCCCCGCGTGCGAACATGCGTTCGTGTCTCCTGCTGGTCCCCGGCGCCCGTCCGCCGCACCCGGTGCGATCCGCCGGCTGGGCGAGCCGCGCCCGGCCGTCGTGCGTGCGTCGCCGGACGACGGGCGGCCGCTGACCGTCGACGGCGAGGCGGTCGAGGGCGTCGTGGAGACCTGGCTGCTCGAGGACCGCTGGTGGACGGACCGGCCCATGCGTCGCCGGATGTGGGAGGTCGTCACGGCCCGGGGGCGCGCGGTGGTCGTGCATCGGGACCTCGTCGACGGCCGGTGGTGGCGCTCCCGCTGAGGCGCTCCCGCTGAGGGGCGCGCGCCGGGTGGAGGCGTCGCGCCGGTCCCCCGGGCGCGAGAGCCGGGTGGGGCGTCGCGCGGGCCCGGTGGAGGACGGCGCGGAACCGGCGCAGGACCGGCACGGACGGGCCCTGGTCCCGTCGCGCGGGGCGCGGGGAGGCTCGGCCCATGTCGCGCACCCCGTCGAGCCCTCGCCGCCCGTGCGGTGCCCCGCGCGCCGGGGAGCGCGGTCAGGCGAGCGTCGAGCACGCCGCGCTCGTCGCCGTCGTGCTCCTGGTCCTCGTCGGGGCGGTCGCCGTCGCCTCCGGCCTGAGCGGTGCGGGCGTGGTCAACGCGGTGCACTCCGGGATCCGGCGGGCGATCTGCGTCGCCGGCGGGGACGACTGCGCCGCCTTCCACGTCCAGCCGCCGTGCGCCGTGGCCGTGGACGGGGAGGCGCGGTCGACGGGCGTCAGCCTCGGCGTCTGGCGATTGGGCGGGGGCCGCAGCCTCACGGTCGAGCGCCGGTCGGACGACTCCGTGCTGATCACGGCGTACGACGACCTCGAGGGCGGCGTGGGCTCGTCGATCGGGCTCCGGTTCGGCATCGGGCGGTCGGGCTCGTCCGACGGCGACGGACCGTTCTCCGCGAGCGCGAGCGCCGAGGGCCGGCTGCGCGGGGGCTGGGGGCGCTCCTGGGAGTTCCCGGACCGCGCCGCGGCCGAGGCGTTCCTGCGCCGGTGGGCGGCGAAGGAGCCCGTCCGGCCGCCCGACGTCGACCGGGTGCGCCTGCGGGGGACGGTCGCCGGGTCGGGGGAGGCGTCCGGGCCGCTCGGGCTCTCCGCCTCGGCGAGCGTCCTGCAGGGGCTGGAGGGCGAGGGCACCCGCGACCGCCGGACGGGGCGCACGACGATCAGCCTCGCCGTCTCGCGGGCGGCGGCGGGCGACATGGCCGGGCCGCTGGGCCTGCGGCTCGGCGGCGCCGTCGAGCTCGAGCCGTCGGCCACGCTGATCACGGACCGGGGGCTCCGGCCCCGCGAGCTCCGCCTCGTCGGCAGCCTGACCACGGAGGACGGGGCGCGCCGCCGCGACGTGCAACTGCGGGTCGACCTGACGCGCCCCGCGGTCGCCGCGGGCCTCGGCGACGTGCTGCGCGCGCTCGCCCACGGCGACGCGGACGAGACCCGCGCCGCCGCGGCGCGCCTGGGCCGGTGGGCCGCGGACGAGGGCTGGGTCGACCGGCGCGCGTACCGCCTGGCGGGCGAGGAGGAGGGCCCGGACGTCGAGCTCGGCCTCGGGCTGCGGCTGGGGTTCCGGGACCGCACGTCCCGCAGCACGGAGCGCCTGGTCGAGGCGCGGACCTGGCCCCCCGGCGGGCTGTGGGAGGACCGCACGGACTGCGTGGCGGCCCGGTGATCCGTGCCCCGGCGGGGCCGATCCGGGCGTTTGCAGGGGCTTCTCCGGAGGGGTCCTGACGTCCGCCCCCGATGCGAACATGTGTTCGTGCCCACCGCCCCCTACGTCGAGCTGCACTGCCACTCGGCCTACTCGTTCCTCGACGGTGCGTCGCTGCCGGAGGAGCTCGTCCTGGCGGCCGCGCGCCAGGGTCACCACGCCCTGGCGCTGACGGACCACGACGGCGTCTCGGGGGCGATGGAGTTCGCCCACGCGGCCGCCGCGGCGGGCCTGCGGGCGCTGCACGGGGCCGAGGTGACGGTGCGCGTCGACCCGGCGGGCCCGCCGCTCCCGCCGGCCGACATGGAGCCGGACCCGGCGACCCGGCGGCACCTGACCCTGCTCGTGCGCAACGGGCGCGGCTGGGCCAACCTCTGCCGGCTCCTGACCCGCGCGCACCAGCACACGCGCGACCACCCCCGGCGGGTGCGCACGGCGCCGTGGGTGACGATCGCCGACGTCTGCGACCTGCACGAGGGGCTCGTCTGCCTCAGCGGCTGCGCCGACCACGGGGTGGAGGAGGAGCCCACGCTGCGCGTCCTCATGGACGCGTTCGGGACCGAGGACCTCTACGTCGAGCTGCAGCGGCGCTACCTGCGCGGCGACCGCGAGCAGGGTCGCCGGCGCGAGCGGCTCGCCCGCCGGCTCGGGCTGCGGTGCGTGGCCACGGGCAACGTCCACGCGCACTCGAAGGAGCGGGCGCTCCTGCAGGACGCGCTCGTCGCGATCCGGCGGCACACGACGCTCGACGCGTCCGAGCCGGCCCGTCGCGGCAACCACAGCCACGTGCTCGCCACGCCGCGGGCGATGGTCGCGCGGCTGGAGGACCATCCCGAGGCGGTGGCCGAGACCGTGCGCCTGGCGGAGCGCCTCGAGTTCGACCTGACGAAGCAGCTCGGCTACAGCTACCCGGGGGCGGAGGACCTCGAGGCGGGGCGCACGCTCGCGGGCGTCTGCGACGCCGCCTTCGCCGAGCGCTTCCCCGCGGGGCACCGCCACCGGCGCGTCGCCCGCGCCCGGCTGGAGGAGGAGCTCGCGCTGATCGGCCGGCTCGACCTGCCCGGGTTCTTCGTCCTGCACCACGAGATCCTCGAGCTCGCCCGCGAGGTCGCCGTCGAGGTCCGCGGGCCGTCCGCGGCGCGCGCGGTGCTGCCCCCGGGCCGGGGTCGCGGGTCGTCCGTCTCGTCCATCGTCTGCTACCTCACGGGGCTGTCGCACGTGGACCCGATCGAGTCGGGGCTGTCGCTCGGGCGCTTCCTCAACGACGACGTCTCGGGCGTCCCCGACATCGACCTGGACTTCCCCCGCGACATCCGGGCCGAGCTCATCCCGCGCGTGCACGAGCGCTTCGGCACCGAGCGCGCGGCGCTCGTCGCGGCCTTCCCGACCTACCGCGCCCGCGGCGCGATCCGCGAGATCGGGGCGGCGCTGGGCCTGCCGGCGGCGGAGCTCGAGCGCGTCGCCCGGGCGTCGGAGGGCTGGTCCGGGCACGGCGTGGCCGGCGACATCGCCATGGCGCTGGGCACGGAGGGCGCGCACGTGGGCGACGACGGCGTGCCGTACGGGGCGGCCGCCGGCCCGGCGGGGCCCTATCCCTCCACCCACCCGGGCGATCCCGGGCACCCGTCCAAGCGCGAGGAGCGCGCCCGGCAGTGGGAGGTCGGCGACGGCGGCGTGCCGTTCGAGACCACGGAGGGCCTCGTCGCCGGGATGCCGCCCGGCTGGCACCCGGCCTACGTGGCCGGCGGGCCGCTCGGCGGGCGCGGCGCACCGGGGCATCCCGGGTTCCCCGGCGACGCTTCGGGGCGCACCCTGCAGGACCCGTGGGGCGTCCCGGGCGGGGGCGTCCTCGACACCCGCGACATGCCCGCGGGGCTGCCGCCCGACCTCGACCGGCCGCCGCGCAACCGCTGGGAGTGGCTCGCCAAGCTCTCCAGCCTGGCCCACGGCCTGCCGCGCCACCTCTCCCAGCACTCCGGGGGCATGGTCGTGGCGACCCGCCCGCTCGTGGACTGCTGCCCCGTCGTCCCTGCCGCGATGGCCGGTCGGCAGATGGTCATGTGGGACAAGGACTCCTGCTCCGACGCCGGCTTCCTGAAGATCGACCTGCTCGGGCTCGGGATGCTCTCGAGCGTCGAGCGCTGCGTCGAGCTGATCTCGGACCGCCGGGGGGAGCAGATCGACCTCTCGCGCATCCCGCTGGACGACCCGGACACGTACGACACGATCAAGCGGGCGGACACCACCGGCGTCTTCCAGATCGAGAGCCGGGCGCAGATGGGGTCCCTGCTGCGGACCCAGCCCGAGAACCTGGAGGACCTGACGATCCAGGTGGCGATCGTCCGGCCGGGCCCGATCCAGGGCGGCGCGGTCAACCCGTACATCGAGCGGCGGCAGCGGATGCGGACGGACCCGTCCTTCCGGGTGCCGTACCTGCACCCCTCGCTGGAGGAGCCGCTGGGGCAGACCCTCGGCACGATCATCTTCCAGGACCAGGTCATCGACGTCTCCATGGCGTTCGCGGGCTTCACGGCCGGGCAGGCGGAGGGCCTGCGCCGCGCGATGAGCCGCAAGCGGTCCAAGGAGGCGCTCGAGGCGCACTTCGAGGCGTTCGTGAAGGGCGCGCAGGAGACGCACGGCAACGTCTCGGAGGAGCTGGCCCGGCAGGTCTGGGACATGGTCCGGGGCTTCTCCGGCTTCGGCTTCCCCAAGGCGCACGGTGCGGCCTTCGGGCTGCTGGCCTACCAGTCGACCTGGCTGCGGGTGCACTACGGGGAGGAGTTCCTCTGCTCCCTCCTGGACGAGCAGCCCATGGGGTTCTACCCGCCCGACGCGCTGGTCCACGACGCCCAGCGCCGCGGCATCACGGTGCGGGCGCCCGACGTGCGGATCAGCCGCGACCACTGCACCGTGGAGGCCGACGGCGGGGTCCGGATCGGCCTGGGCTACGTCCGCGGGGTGCGGGCGGAGGACGTCGCGCAGCTCGTGGGCGAGCGCGACGCGAACGGTCCGTGGGCGTCCCTGACGGACATGGTCGGCCGCCTCGGCGGCGGGCTGCCGTCGCTGGAGCGGCTCGCGTGGTCGGGGGCCTGCGACGGGCTGGCGGTGGACGACGGCGTGGGGGAGTCCCGTGCGCGCCGCGCGGCGCTGTGGCGGGTCGGCGCGGTCGCGCCGGGGCGGCGGGTGGCGGCCGGCACGCAGCTGGCGCTCGGGCTCGAGGCCCCGGAGCAGCCGGACCTCGCGGCGATGTCCTCGTGGGACCGCCTCATCGCGGACTACGAGACCACGGCGCTGACCACCGGGATCCACCCGCTGGGCCTGCTGCGCGACCGCCTCGCCGACAGGCGGATGGCGACGAGCGCCGACCTGCGGCGGCTCCGGCACGGCAGCCCGGTCAGCGTCGGCGGGCTCGTGCTCGCCCGGCAGCGGCCGGGCAGCGCGAAGGGCGTCGTCTTCCTGCTGCTGGAGGACGAGCTCGGCACGGTCAACCTCGTGATCCCGCCGCAGGTCTACGCCCGCGAGCGCCTGGCGGTGCGCACGGAGCCGCTGGTGGTCGCCGAGGGGCGACTGGAGCGCCATCCCTCGGCCGGCGGGCAGATCAACGTGCTCGTGCGCCGGATCCGCGCGCTCGACGACGTGGTGCCCGAGGCCCGTCGGCAGGCGGCCACCGAGGTGGCCCGGCTGCACCGGCTCTCGCCGGAGCAGCTCGAGCAGTGGCGCCGCGAGCAGCAGGAGCGCGGACTCGTGGCCGTCGGCGGGGGCGTCGCCCCGGGTGGTGGCGGCCGCGGTCCCGGTGGCGGGGGCCCCGGTGGCGGCGGGCGACCGGGAGGCCCGGGCGGCGGACCCGCGGGCGGCGACCGCCCCGGGCGCGGGACGGGCGGTGACGGTGCACCGACGCCGCTGCGGCCTGCGGGCGAGGGCGGCGGGAGGACGGGGCGCTTCCGCGACGTCGCGCCCGCGGCCCTGAACTTCGGCCAGGGCCGGAGCCGCCGCTGACCGCGAGGTGAAGACGGGGCCGGATCCGCCCGAGGGACGGGGTTCTCCCCGCATCTGGGACGAAAGTTGCAGGGCAGTGTGCGCGCGGACACCGTTGCGGGTGCCGTGGGCGCTGCTATCGTTCGCGCCACGCCGACTCCCGGTGGTACGCCATGCCGCCGGCGTCCGGGAGCGCGGGTCCTCATCCGGGGAGGGAACCGGCAGCACGCCGTGTCCGTCGACCGGAGGTCGTCCTGCTGCGGCGCACCGCACCATGCCGACCGACCGCGACCAGCCCTGGTGGGCCGACGCCCAGGAGTACCGCCATCGCGATCCGCGTCGGCGGACCTCCGCCGACGGCACGGCCAGCTCCCGCGCCGGCGTCGACGGTGCCACGCGCACCGAGGACGAGTACTCCGCCGGTGCCGCCCGCCGGCGCCGCGCCGCGGCCGCACGCGCCTCCGCCCAGGAGCGCCGCGCCCGGCAGCGTCGCCCCGAGCCGGAGGAGTTCGGCTGGGTCGACGAATCACCCTTCGCCCCGTCCGAGCGCGAGCGGGACCGCGAGCGCGTCGAGCGGGACAACCACCGTCGCGCCCGCGAGCGCTCCCGCCTCGAGGGCCCGGAGCAGTCGACCGGTCGTCCGGGCACCGGTGTGGCCCGTCGTCCCGGCTCCCGCCCGCCCGCCCGTCGCCGTCGTGGCACGGGCATCATGGCCCGCCCCGAGAAGCTGCTCCTGTACGCCGCGCTCC
>WLOB01000106.1 GCA_009699505.1 Actinomycetota bacterium
AGCCGACGGGCACGGCCGCCGCCGTGGGCTCAGGCGTGCTGGGCGCGCGGGTGCGCGTCCCCCGTCGCGCCCGGAGCCGACGGGCACGGCCGCCGCCGTGGGCTCAGGCGTGCTGGGCGCGCGGGTGCGCGTCCCGGTACACGTCCTGGAGGCGCTGGGCGGAGAGGTGGGTGTACATCTGGGTCGTCGCGATGTCGGCGTGGCCGAGCATCTCCTGCAGGGTGCGCAGGTCGCAGCCGCCGGCGAGCAGGTGGGTCGCGAAGCTGTGGCGGAGCGTGTGGGGGCTCATGCGGTCGTCGAGGCCGGCGCTCTTGGCGTGGCGCTGGACGATCTTGTAGAGGCCCTGGCGGCTGAGCCGGCCGCCGCGCGCGTTGACGAAGAGGGCGCGCTCGCTGCCGCCGCCGACCATGGTGCCGCGGCCGTCGCGGACGTAGCGGACCAGCGCGTCGATCGCCCGGCGGCCGACGGGGACCATGCGCTCCTTGCTGCCCTTGCCGCGGGCGCGGAGCATCGCGTCCTCGAGGTCGACGTCCCCGATCTCGAGGCCGGTCGCCTCGCTGGCGCGCAGCCCGCAGGCGTACATCAGCTCGAGGATCGCCTTGTCCCGGAGGACGATGGGCTCGGCGCTGCCGTCGCGCCCGGGCATCGCGAGGAGCTTGGCGACCTCGGCGCGGGTCAGGACCTTCGGCAGCTGCTCGCGCTTCTGGGGCCCGCGCACGTCGGCCGTCGGGTCCGCCTCGAGCAGGCCCTCGCGGCGGACGTGGCGGTAGAACGACCGCAGGCAGGCGGCCTTGCGCTGCACCGTGGCGGCGGCCGCGGGCCTGCGCTGGACGCCGTCGGGCCCGACGCCGCCGGAGGTCAGGCCGTCGAGGAACGCGCTGATGTCCTCCCCCGTGGCCTCGAGGACGCCCCGCGGCCGGCCCTCCATGAAGGTCGCGTACTGGCCGAGGTCGGACCGGTACGCGTCGAGGGTGTTGCGCGACAGGCCGCGCTCGAACTCCAGGTACGCCAGGAAGTCGAGGACGAGCCCCTGGACGGTGGGGAGCGTGGTGGCCGCGGCGGATGGCTGCATGGACGCGGTCTGGATGCGCCCTCCCGGTCCCGCCCCCTGCCACGTGCAACGGGCCGCCCGCCCCGTGCAACGAACGGTGCGCGGCGGGGTGGTCGACCTCGTGTCCCCGAGCGCCCGACGCGGACGGCGTCGGGGCGCGACGTCGTCCCGCCGGGACCCGGCGGGGCAGCCGGGCCGTCCCGCGGCTCAGCCCGGCAGGCCGGGCAGCCCGTTGGCCTTCGCCCAGAGGAGCGCGATCACGGTCTTGCCGTCCGAGACCCGTTCGAGGGCACCGTCGAGGTCGTCGACGGGCCAGCGGACGATCTCGATGCGCTCGTCCTCGCCGCTGTCGGCCCACTCCTCGCTGAGGTCCCAGGCGCAGAAGAGGTGGCAGGTCTCGTCGAGGATGCCGACGGACGGCTGGAACGTGAGGATGGGCTGCCAGCCGGCGGCGGAGAAACCGATCTCCTCCGTCAGCTCGCGGCGGCCGCAGTCGATCGGCGGCTCGCCGGGCTTGTCGAGCCGACCGGCGGGGATCTCGAGCGAGTCGGGCTGCCCGATCGCCTCGCGCGGCTGGCGCGTCAGCAGCAGGTGGGTGCCGTCGTGGACGAGGATGCCGACGGAGCCGGACGTGCGGATGATCTCGCGCGACACCTCCTTGCCGTCCGCGAAGCGGAAGCGGTCCTCGACGAGGTGCACGATCCGTCCGTCGTGGATCACCGTGCCCCCGATGCGCTCGAACTTCCGGTCCGGGGGCGTCGTCATCGGCCCAATCTAGCGGGGCGGGGCGGCGGTCCCGGGCGTCCGCGGAGCGCGCGACGTGGCGCACCGGGACGTGGGCCCACGGGCGGGTCGCCCCGGCCGGCGGCGCCCGGGTGGCGCTACGCGCCCGCGCCGCGGACGACCGCGGCGAGCAGGTCGAGGGTCCGGCCGAGGTCGGCGTCGTCGACGGACTCCCCCGCCTCGTGCGCGCCGCGGTTGCCGCCGGCGAGGTTGACCGTCGCCAGGCCGCGCGCGTTCAGGACGTTCGCGTCGCTGCCGCCGGCGTCCGCGAACGGGCGCGGCGTCAGGCCGACGGACCGCAGCGCGGCCTCGGCCGCGGCGACGACCGGTGCGGACGCGGCGTGGGCGTAGGGCCGGAAGCGCGTCTCGAGCGTCAGGTCGAGGTCGACGGGCCCCGCGCGGTCGTGCACGGCGTCGTGGAGCGCGGCCTCGCAGGCGTCGACGGTGCGCTGCAGCGCCTCGTCGTCGGGCGCGCGGATCTCGCCGACGAGCCGGGCGTGGGCCGGGACGACGTTGGTGACGACGGGCGCCCCGGGCATCCCGGCGCCGGCGCCGCCCTCGACGAGGCCGACGTTGACGGTGCTGCCGTCCGCGAGCCGCCCGGCGGGCAGCGCGAGGGCGGCGCGGGCCGCGGCGAGGACGGCGCTGCGCCCCTGCTCCGGCGCGATCCCGGCGTGCGCCGCCCGCCCGGTGAGGTGGGCCTCGAAGCGGACGTGGCCCGGCGCGCCGACGACGAGCCCGCCCTGGGGGCTGGGGTGGTCGACGACGAAGCCCGTCCGCGAGCGCAGGACGCCGTGGTCCATCGCCGTGACCCCGCGCAGTTGCGGCTCCTCCTGGACCGTCAGCAGCACCTCGACGGCGGCGCCCGCGGGCCGCAGCGCGAGGAGCTCCGCGAGGGTCAGGAGCGCGGCGACCGTCGCCTTGTTGTCGGCGCCGAGGACGCCGCCGCCCGCGTCGCGCCAGGTCCCCTCGACGCACTCCGGGCGCACGACGGCGCCGACGGGCACGGTGTCGAGGTGCGCGCACAGGAGGATCCACGGCGCGGTGCCGCCGCGGTCGGGGTCCTCCGGGGTGCCGCCCGCGGCCGGGATCCTGCAGAGCAGGTTGCCGGCGTCGCCCCCCAGGGCGACCGCCGCACCGTCCTCCTCGACGGGCAGGCCGAGGCGCCGGAGCCGTCCGAGGACGTGGTCGGCGATGCCCCGCTCCGCCCCCGAGGGACTGCGGATGGCGCAGAGCTCGGCGAACGTCGCCCGCAGGCGCTCGTGGTCGTGCGCCGACGGCGTCGCCGGCACGTCGAACAGCGAGCCCAGGCCCGACGAGGAGGACCCGTCGGCTACGAGCGCGCCTCCGCGACGGCCGCGTCCCGCTCGGCCGTGCGCTCGGTGGCCCGGCGGTGCGCGGTGGCGACGAAGCCCTGGAAGATGGGCGACGGGCGCTCGGGGCGGCTCTTGAACTCGGGGTGCGCCTGCGCGGCGACGAAGAACGGGTGCTCCGGCAGCTCGATGGCCTCCACGAGGCGCCCGTCGGGCGACGTGCCGCCGACGACGAGGCCGGCGCCCTCGAGCTTGCGGCGCAGGGTGATCGAGACCTCGTAGCGGTGGCGGTGACGCTCGTAGATCGTCTCCTCCGCGTACATCTCGCGGATCCGGGTGCCGGGCTGCAGGCGGATCGGGTCCGCGCCCAGGCGCATCGTGCCGCCGAGGTCGCGGACCTCCTTCTGCTCCGGCAGGAGGTCGATGACGGGCCACTCGGTCTCCGCGTCGAACTCCGTCGAGTTGGCACCGGGCATGCCGGCCACGTGGCGCGCGAACTCGGCGACCGCGATCTGCATGCCCAGGCAGATGCCCAGGTACGGGATCCGCTGCTCGCGGGCGACCTTGCAGGCGAGGATCTTGCCCTCGATGCCGCGGCCGCCGAAGCCGCCGGGGACGAGGATGCCGTCGGCACCGGAGAGCCGGTCGATGGCGGCCTGCTCCGTCTCGAGGTGCTCCGAGTCGACCCAGTCGACCTCGATCGCGGTGCCGTCCCAGGCGCCGGCGTGCTTCAGCGCCTCGACGACGGACTTGTAGGCGTCCTCGAGCTTGACGTACTTGCCGACGACGGCGATGCGGGTGACGCCCGAGGCGGCGTGGACGCGGCGGACGACCTCCTCCCAGGCGCTGATGTCCGGGGCGGGCGCGTCGATGCCGAAGTGGTCGACGACGCGCTGGTCGACCTTCTCCTCGCGGTACCAGAGCGGGATCTCGTAGACGTCGGCGACGTCCTTGCCCGAGATGACCATGTCCTCGGGCAGCGCGGTGCCCAGGGCGATCTTCGACCGGATGTCGCGCGAGAGGACGGCCTCGGACCGGCAGATCAGCATGTCGGGCTGCAGGCCGATGCGGCGCAGCTCGTTCACCGAGTGCTGGGTCGGCTTCGTCTTGAGCTCGCCGGCGTGCTTGATGTACGGCACGAGCGTGAGGTGCACGTACATGCAGTTGCGCCGGCCGACGTCGACCGGGAACTGGCGGATCGCCTCGAGGAACGGCAGCGACTCGATGTCGCCGACGGTGCCGCCGATCTCGCAGATCACGACGTCGACGTCGCTGGACTCGCCCGCGAGCTTGATCCGGTTCTTGATCTCGTTCGTGATGTGCGGGACGACCTGGACGGTGCCGCCGAGGTAGTCGCCGCGACGCTCGCGCCGGATGACCGTGTCGTAGATGCCGCCCGTCGTGACGTTGGACGCCTTGGACGTGTTCGTGTTGGTGAAGCGCTCGTAGTGCCCGAGGTCGAGGTCCGTCTCGGCGCCGTCCTCCGTCACGAAGACCTCGCCGTGCTGGTACGGCGACATCGTGCCCGGGTCGACGTTGATGTACGGGTCGAGCTTCTGCAGCGAGACGGTGAGGCCGCGGGCGACGAGGAGACGGCCGATGGAGGCGGCGGCGATGCCCTTGCCCAGCGACGAGACGACGCCTCCCGTGACGAACACGTACTTGGTCGGGGAGCGGTCTGGCACGGCGGAACCTCGTCTTGGAGCTGCTGGACGGCGGGCCCACGGGGTGCGCGGACGGGCGCGGGAGGACCGCCCGAAGGCGACCCCCGACCTCATGAGCCGACGCTGACGGTACCGGGTGTCCCGGACGCGCTCCGGCCCGCCCGGGACGCTCCGGACGGGCGTCCGACGCGGATTCCCGGCAGGAGCAGGGAGGTTGCGGGCCGCGACGGGCGACGTGCGACGATGGAGGTGGTCGTCCCGCGTCCGCCGCGGGCGACGGTCCGTCCTCCGACACCTCGGGAGAATCCTCATGGCCGACTCGCAGCCCACCACCGCCCCCGCCGGCGTCCACGTCAAGCCGGACGAGGAGCTCACCCCGGAGCAGTACGCGGTGCTGCGCCAGTGCGGCACGGAGCCCGCGTTCTCGGGGAAGTACTGGAACACGAAGGACGACGGCACGTACCGCTGTGCGGCGTGCAACGCCGAGCTGTTCGGCAGCGACACGAAGTTCGACTCCGGCACGGGCTGGCCGAGCTTCACCGACCCCGTCGTCGCCGAGGCCGTGACCCTGCACGAGGACCGCGCCTACGGCATGGTCCGCATCGAGTGCAAGTGCGCGAACTGCGGCGGCCACCTCGGTCACGTCTTCCCGGACGGCCCGGGCGCCGGCGGCCAGCGCTGGTGCATCAACTCGGCGTCGCTCGAGCTCGACACGAGCGCCAAGCCGCAGGGCTGACGCCCGCCCCCTGCCGTCCGCCGTCGACGGCGGACGGCAGGGATCGCCGTCCGCTGCCGCTCAGGCGGCGCTACGCAGCTCCTCGGCGTGGCGGCGGGCGCCCTCGTCGCCCGTCTCGCCGCCGAGCATCCGGACGAGCTCGCCCACGACCTCGGGGTCGTCGAGCCGCCGGACCGCCGTGACCGCGGTGTCCTCCGACGTCGTCTTCTCGATCGCGAAGTGGCGGTCCGCCAGCGCCGCGATCTGCGGCAGGTGGGTGATGCACAGGACCTGGCCCTCGCGGCCGAGCGCCCGGAGCTGCTCCCCCACGGCGCGGCCGGTCTGCCCGCCGACGCCCGCGTCGATCTCGTCGAACACCTGCGTGGCGTCCGTGCCCGCCCCCGCGACCGCCAGCAGCGCGAGCATCACGCGGGAGAGCTCGCCGCCCGACGCGGACTCGCGCACGGGCGCGGCCGGGACGCCGGGGTTCGGCGCGAGGAGGAACTCGCAGTGGTCCGCGCCCGTCGGGCCGGGCTCGCGGTCCTCCAGGCGGACCTCGAGCGTGGCGGCCGGCATGGCGAGCCCGGCGAGGCGCTCGACGACCGCGGCCGCGAGCCGCGGGGCGGCGGCCGACCGCGTCGCCGTGAGCTCCTTCGCGAGCCGCTCCCGGCGGCGCCGGGCGTCGGCGAGGTCGGCCTCGGCGGCCTCCGTGGCGCCCTCCACGTCCTCGAACTCCGCGATCCGCTGACGGCAGCGCTCGGCGTGGTCGAGCACCGCCGCGACGCTGCCGCCGTGCTTGCGCTCCAGGCGCGACAGGGACTGGAGCCGCTCCTCCACCCGTTCGAGCTCGGCGGGGTCGGCGTCGAGGCGGTCGAGGTGGCGTGCGAGCTCCGCGGCCAGGTCGTCGGCCTCGATGCGCAGGGAGCTGAGGCGGGCGGCGAGCACGTCGAGGTCGGGATCGACGCCGGCGACCGCGTCGAGGGCGGACTCGCCCGCGGCCAGGCCGGCCCCGGCGCTGCCCTCGTCCGAGCCGAGCGCCTGGGACGCGACGTACGCGGCACCGCGCAGCGCCTCGACGTGGCGGAGGCGCTCCCGGGCGGCGGAGAGCTCCTCCTGCTCGTCCTCCACGGGCGCGACGTCGTCGATCTCCTGGAGCTCGAAGCGGAGGAGGTCGAGCTCGCGCTCGCGGGCACCCGCCGCGTCGTGGAGCTCCTCGAGCCGGCGACGGGCGTCCCGCTCGGCGGCGAGGGCCGCCGCGTGGGCGTCGCGACGCCCGAGGTGCCCGTCCGCCCCCTCGGTCCGCGCCTTCGCCTTCGCCTTCGCGCCCTTGCGGCCGGGCGCCGCGCCCTCGGACGCGCAGAACGCGTCGAGCAGGGCGAGCTGGGCGGCCGGCGAGAGGAGCCGCCGGGCCTCGTGCTGGCCGTGGAAGGCCAGGAGCGCGCCGCCGACCTCGCGCAGGTCGGCCGCGGTGGCGGACCGGCCGCCGATGAACGCCCGGGAGCGCCCCTCGGCCGTGACGCGGCGCGCCAGCACGACCTCGTCCTCGCCCTCCGGCAGGCGCTCGGCGATCTCGGCGGGCAGGACGTCGGTCCGGCCGTTCAGGGCGAAGACGCCCTCCACCCAGGCCTCCGACGCGCCCGGGCGCACGATGCCCGAGCGGGGCTTGGCCCCCAGGAGCAGGTCGAGGGCGTGCGCGAGCACGGTCTTGCCCGCGCCCGTCTCGCCCGTGACGACGTTCAGTCCGGGGACGAGGTCCAGCTCCGCCCGCTCGATGAGGAGCAGGTTCTCGACGCGCAGCTCGAGCAACACGAACACAGGTTCGCATCGTCGGCGGACGGATCGCGTGACGACCCTGTTTCGCGACGTCCCCGGCACCGACCCGTCACGGCATCCGGCGTCCCCGCGCGCTCCGGGCGTGGCCGCCCGTCCTACCCCGCGAGGCGGCCGAACTTCTCGCGCAGGCGGCGGTAGAAGCTCGTGCCCTCGGTCTGCGCCAGGACGGCGGCCTCGCGGCGGAAGTGGATCCGCAGCACCTCGCCGGCGCCGAGGAGGCCGCGCGGCCGGCCGTCCACGCCGAGCTCGACCGGGGACGACGACCCGTTGTGCAACGCCAGCTCGCCGTCCGGCGACACGACGAGGGCGCGGGCGGAGAGGGTGTGCGGCGCGATGAAGGAGACGGCGTAGCCCTCGACGCCCCAGGCGAGGATCGGGCCGCCGTTGGCGAGGTTGTAGCCCGTGGACCCGGCGGGCGTGGAGACGACGAGCCCGTCGCAGCGGACCTGACCGACGTCCTCGCCGTCGATCCCGTACTGCAGCTCGGCGACCCGGTCGCCCGAACGCCGGTTCACGCTGATGTCGTTGATCGCGGAGTACGAGGTGCCGTCGGGGAGCGTCGCCTCCAGCGCGGGCAGGCCGAGGACCTCGAAGTCCCCCGCGAACGCGCGCCGGAGGCCGTCGACCTGCTCGGCCGGGTCGATCGTGGCGAGGAAGCCGATCTCGCCGAGGTTGACCGCGAAGATCGGGACGCCCGTCCAGATCTGGCGGCGCAGTCCCTTGAGGATCGAGCCGTCGCCCCCGAGGACGACGCAGAGGTCCGAGTCGGGCCGGTAGCCGCCGCCGACCACGACGCCGGGGCCGGACCGGAGGTCGTGCTTCTCGACCTCCTGGTCGTCGAAGCGCAGCTCCGTGCCGGTCTCCGCCGCCACCCGCAGCAGCGCCTCGAGGGCGTCCGCGGACTGCGCGGGGCGCCCGTGGGTGATGACCGAGGCCGTGCGGGCCGTGCGTCCGTCGCTCACGGGGTCTCCTCCGGCTCGGCGGACAGCGCGAGCGCGTCGAGGTCGTCGACCCCGCCGCGGGCGGCCTCCGCGAGGTGCAGGAACGTCTCCTGGTTGCCCTTCGGCCCGGGCAGGCCGGACGAGACGGCGGCCAGCACGGACCAGCCGACGCCGGCGGCCGCGGTCGCCACGGTGCGGATCGCCTCGCGCCGGAGCGCGGGCTCGCGGACCACGCCGCCCCGGCCGACGCGGCCCCGGCCGAGCTCGAACTGCGGCTTGACCATGAGCAGCGCGTCGAAGCGCTCGTCGACGACCCCCGCGAGCGCCGGCAGGAGCTTCGTCAGGGAGATGAACGAGACGTCGGCCACGACGAGGTCCGGCGCGAACGGCAGGTCCTCCCGCGTCAGCTCGCGGGCGTTCTGCCGCTCGATCACGGTCACGCGCTCGTCCTCGCGGATCGACCACGCGAGCTCGCCGTAGGCGACGTCGACGGCGGCGACCGCGACCGCCCCCTGCTGCAGGAGGCAGTCCGTGAAGCCGCCGGTGGACGCGCCGACGTCGAGGGCGCGGCGGCCCGCGACATCCACGTCGAGGGCGTCGAGGGCGTTCTCGAGCTTCGTGCCGCCGCGGGAGACGTAGCGCGCCGCCTGCGCGGTCTCGACCTCGACGTCCTCCCCGACCTGCAGCCCGGGCTTGAGCGGGCGGGCGTGCGGGTTGGCGTCCGGGCCGCCGAGCCGGACGGCGCCGGCGAGCACCGCTGCCGCGGCCGCCGATCGCGAGGGGTACAGGCCCCGCTGGTGCAGGAGCGTGTCGAGGCGGACCTTGGGCATTCGGGACGACACGGTACCGCCTGGCCGCGCTGCGCTCCCGGGGCGGATCCCGGACCGGTGCCGGCTCGCGTGACCCGACCCACACCCGCGACGTGACCCCGGCCACACCTGCGGGGTGCGGGCGCGGGCAGCATGACGCCACGATGTCCTCCTCCCGTCGCATCCCCTACGCCGCCCACGGCGCGTTCGAGTTCCCGCTGGGGCTCGCCCTGATGGCCTCCCCCTTCCTGCTCGGCGCGGACCCCGCGGGCACCGTCGTCGCGGTCGCGCTCGGCGTCCTGATCGCCGGGGTCGCGCTGACCTCCGTCGGTGGCCCGCGGGGCTCCGCCATCCCGCTCTCCGCGCACGAGTCCTACGACCAGGTGCTCGCGCTCGGCGGGGTCGGCGGCGCCGTCGCGCTCGCCCTGGTCGGGCAGGCGCCCGTCGCCGTGGCCGTCCTCGTCTGCTCGCTCGCGCTCCTCGCGCTGAGCGCCGCGACCCGCTACAGCGGGCGCTGAGCCCGCCGCCCGCTGCCGCCGCGCGCTGCAGCGGGCGCGGGCCTACTTCGCCTGCCGCGCCACCTCCACCTGCAGCTTGTTCTGGGCGTCGACCGTGAGCTTCGCGTCACGCCGCATCCCGTCCTGCAACGTCACCTCGCACGTCACGCTCGGCTTCGTGGGGAGCTCGACCTCGGCCGGGCAGGTGAACGCCCGCGCGGTCTGCCCGCTCTGCGCGTCGAAGTAGCGCTTGGCCTGCGCCGCGACGACCGGGCCCTTGGCGACGCCGCGCACGGCCTTGACCTGGAACGACCCCTTGTCGCCGTCGACCTTGGTGACCTTGCCCTCGAGGAACAGCTTCGTGTCGACCGGGTTCAGGCCCGTGCAGCTGACGGGCGCCCCGACCTCCGCGTCGATGCCGTCCTCGCAGGAGACGTCCTTCAGCGCGATGCCCTGCGCCTGGAACTGCTTCACGATCGTCGACTCGACCTCGGCGTTGTCGATCGTCGAGGTGCCGCACGCGGACAGGCCGAGTGCGGCGACGAGCGCGATCGAGGCGCCCGTCAGGGTCGAGGCTGGACGGGGACGCCTGGTGCGCATGGCGACACTGTAGGTGGGCGCCGGCCGCATGGCGACCGACGGCCCCGAGGGCGGCCCCGACCGCGGACCGCCCCGTGCCGCCCCCGGCCCCGGCTCAGTCGCCCGCGGCCGACGCGCCGACGGGCACGCCGAGCGCGACGCCGATGCGGGCCGCGACGTCGGCGCCGGTGAACCCGACCTCGGCGTGCAGGAGCTTCGGCGCGCCGTGGGTGACGTAGCGGTCGGGCATGCCGACGCGGAGGATGCGGCAGGAGCCCCAGTCCACGCCGTGCTCGTCGCCGGCCTCCCAGACCGCGGACCCGAAGCCGCCCTGCAGGACGCCCTCCTCGACCGTCACGAGCAGCTCGTGGTGCTGGGCGAGGTCCCGGACGAGCTCGACGTCGATCGGCTTGGCGTAGCGCGCGTCGGCGACGGTCGCCTCGATGCCCGCCTCGGACAGGACCGCGGCGGCCTCCAGACCGACGCCGACGCCCGAGCCGTAGCCGAGGATCGCGACGCGGTCGCCCTGACGGAGGACCTCGCCCTTGCCGATCGGGAGCTCGCGCGGGCCCTCGGCGCCGGGCAGCGGGACGCCGGTGCCCTCGCCGCGCGGGTAGCGCAGCGCGAAGGTGCCCGGGTGCTGGATGCCGGTGTGCAGGAGGTGCACGAGCTGCGACTCGTCGCGCGGTGCCGCGAGCACGATGTTCGGCAGGTGCCGCAGGTACGCGATGTCGAACACGCCGTGATGGGTCGGGCCGTCGTCGCCGACGAGACCGGCGCGGTCCATCGCGAGGACGACGTCGAGCTCCTGCAGGCAGACGTCGTGGACGATCTGGTCGTAGGCGCGCTGGAGGAACGTGGAGTAGATCGCGGCGACGGGCTTCAGCCCCTCGAGCGCCAGGCCCGACGCGAACAGCAGCGCCTGCTGCTCCGCGATGCCGACGTCGAAGTAGTGCTCGGGCTCGGCGACCTGCAGCAGGTTCAGCCCGGTGCCGGTGTTCATCGCGGCGGTGATGCCCACGACGCGGCGGTCCGCCCGGACCTCCTCGATCATCCGCTCGCCGAAGACCTGGGTGTAGGTCGGCGGCTTCGGCGGCGCGTCGGGATCGGGGGCGGCCTTCGGCGCGGGCGCACCGTGAACGATGGAGCCGGGCTTGGCGGCGTGCCACGTCTCCATGCCCTCC